>JAJCYJ010000859.1 GCA_029262975.1 Saprospiraceae bacterium | reverse complement strand
CAAATCCCCTGGATATATCGTTAGGGATGGATTTTAGTTGATGAATTGCATATTCCAGAGTTTCTGACTCATGGATTATGTTTGTTCTTTGACTCAGCGTTTGGTTGAGGTTCTTCACTTATTGGTTGAATGACTATATGTCTTCAATATTGCATTAAATTAAAATCGATTTTTTTTGACCTTTCTTGAGAATGGATCTTTAACAATAGATGAAGGGTTTAGAAATCGAACGTATTTTATGCTCAAACGAAGGTATTGATAAAGTCACACTGATTTTAAAGTCTTAAGTCAAAAGACTAAATTAAAATGGCATTTTCGTAAACGTCCAAATTTTGAAATTATGAACTAACAAAATACTTAATTTTGAGTATTTTATGGATAATAAATTTCTTGTAAATTAAGATTGATTAGTGAATATTCAATCTTAGATCAAAATTATGAAAAACCTATCCTTTTTACTAGTTAGTTTATTCTGCTTATTTCTTGATCTGTCAAAAGCTCAAACCATGATGCCAGATCCAGATCCACTAATAACAAGCCCTATTAGTAATTTTTCCACAGCTAGCTGGTGTGAAGATTCTGGCACGATTTGCTGGCGTGAAAGAGACTGGTTTACTGGTATTCGAATAGTTGCTGAATTTGATCTCGGTTTTATGTTTCAGGACGGGCAAAATATGTTTGAAAAAGGTGCTGCAAAAAGTTTGAATAAAATTGCTCTCGAAGTGGGTGTTTATCGAGGATGGGTATCTGCCCAGATTGGAGTGTTCGAACCAGGAATGACCAAAATAGATAAATACAGCCCAATTGTAACCGGCAACAAATTAAATAGCGCTCGGGTAGTTGATTATAATATCGGACATAAATACGGGGCTATGCTTGGATTAAGTTTTTTTGATGGACTATTAGCAATTGGCCATGGAACTTTCAGATATGATAAGAATTATTTCGATCCCAATCAATATCCTTTGGTCAATGGGAAAAGAGACTATGGAGGAGATATTAGTGATAGTTTTTGGTATTTCTCCTTTCAGCCTGTTTCCGGGATAAGATCCGTAGTTAAGAATGATAAAACTGATAATCCATAACCGCCTACGCACACTTAACAGTAGCACTAATGGATAAAAAGAATAAACACAGAATTAACTACAACCGCTCATAAACCACCTCGCCACCCACATAAGTCTTTTCTATTTTTATTTTATTATCGATAAGCGTGAAAAGTATCACATCGGCTCTTTTTCCGACAACTAATTCACCACGGTCATGCAGTCCAAGTAACCTGGCGGGATTTCGGCTCGCCATATTAATCGCTTCACCTAAGGAACAGCCCGTAAATTTCATCATATTTTCTACGCCTGCAGTCAATAAAAAAGAGGCTCCGGCCAATACATTTTGAGATGGCATCATGACTTTGCCATCTTCTGTTACCTCCACCTGTGTGCCGAAATCTTCATAAATACCGGGAGCAGCACCTGCCAGTCGAACAATGTCCGAAACCAATATGGTGTTGTCATTTCCTTTGACTTTATAAAAAGTCTGTACTTCTTCCGGTCTCAGGTGAAAGCCATCTACAATAAGGCTCGCGGCGAGTCGATCATCGGCCAGTTGTGGCCAAATAGGATTGTCATGGCGATGAATGGTATTGGCACAACCATTACCCAAATGTGTTGAAATTGTCGCTCCGGCATCAACTGCTTTTTTAATGATATCTGCTAAGCCGTTATGGTGCCCCAGCGCAATTACAATGTTTTTCTCCCGGCATCTTTTTATAAAATCCAAACTTCCCTCCAGTTCAGGTGCTATCGTCACTTCCAGAATTTTCTGATCTGCAGCTTCATACCATTTTTCAAACTCCTCCCAGTCGGGATTCCGGATATGAGCTAAAGGATGGACGCCCCTGAATCCATCCAATGGAGAAATATATGGTCCTTCTAAATGGAATCCGGGAATGGATCGACCAATTTTCGAATCTTTAATTGCTTCAGCAAGAATGCGGAAATTTTTATCAATGAGTTCAAAACTGTTACTTGTTAAGGTTGGTAAATAAGTTGTAATTCCTTCCTTCCAAAATGCCTCTGTAATTTGCCGAATTTGTTCTTGACTTAATTGTTCACCTCCAAAAGAATGAGATAGATAACCGTTGACCTGGTTATCAATTAATCCCGGGGCAATGAAGTATTGAGCAAGAATAGGATGACTCAGTTTATCCTTTATTTGAATGTCTGCTATCTTTTCATTTTTTATAGTGATTTCAACAGGGCGATGATTGGAATATAGGATTCCTTCAATGACCTGCTCCCCGATTACATCCGCTGTTTTATTTTCGTAATTTGCAATATTCTTGGATTGCTCGGAACAAGAATAATTTATAAATAAGAGCAGAATGATTGCAAATAAAGATGTACCTAATTTAAATATATTTATAGACCCATTCATATTTGTGTAATTAGATCTGCCAGGGCAAAATAGCTTGTAACCAATCCAAAAAGGAATACTGCGAGAATGCCTATATTCATTTTCACATCAGCCTTATAGCTTCCCATAATCGACGTTCTGTTAATTAAAATGAAAATTGGAATAACCACGGCCGGTAGAATACAAGCTTGAAATGCTTGTGAAAAAATCATCATGGCTGGAGGGCGCTGGTCAATAAACTGCAAACCAAAACCAAACAACAATCCAATGCCACCCAGAATCCGAAATAATGGCGATTGAATATTGCGCTCCTTTCCCATGTAATCACTGATAAGCCAGGGGGCAATTAATACAATTGGAAAAATGGTGGATATTGCTGCCCCTGTTATCCCGAATATAAGTAAAAATGCTGCGGCCTTACCTCCCAAAGGTTGGAACAATTGAATCATCTCTACGGTATTGGTAAGTTCTAATCCCATG
>JAJCYJ010000858.1 GCA_029262975.1 Saprospiraceae bacterium | reverse complement strand
ATTAAGACGTATAAATCTTTGAGAGTTATGATTAATAATGATAAATATCGCGGACAATCCTTTTCTTTACTGAGTAATTAAACAAACTCAGCTATGAAAGCGATTCATTGGATATTGGGATTATTGGTTTTTTTGTCATGTACCAATGTCAACCCTCCTACTAAAGCAGAATCTGGTGAAAGTGATATGGCGGATGAAGAAACCTCTGAAATCCATCTTGATCGAATCAAGCTCCTCGAGGGTTTTAAAATAGAATTATATGCGACAGGCGTGACCAACGCCCGATCTATGGCATTGAGCCCCTCAGGCACTTTATATGTGGGCACCAGGGGCGACGGTCGTGTATATGCGCTAAAAGATACAGATGGTGACATGGTCTCTGACACAATGTATACCTTAATGAAGGATGGCAATATGCCCAATGGTGTTGCCTTCAAAGACGGGGATCTTTATGTAGCAGAAGTAAATCGAATCCTAAAATTTGAAGATATCGAGTCAAAACTTGGAGATCCTGGCACTCCGATTGTTGTTACTGATGACTATCCGACAGAGAAACATCATGGTTGGAAGTTTATTTCATTCGGACCAGATGGCAAACTTTATGTGCCCGTGGGGGCCCCCTGTAATATTTGTGATTCCAGAGATGATATTTTCAATTCAATTACGAGAATTAATTCTGATGGATCAGGCCGTGAAATAGTCCAAAGGGGAGTGAGAAATACAGTGGGTTTTACCTGGCATCCTATTACAGGAGATTTATGGTTTACCGACAATGGGAGAGATATGTTAGGAGATGAAATACCAGCTTGCGAGCTAAACAGAGCGACAAAAGATGGAATGCATTTTGGATATCCATACTGCCATCAGGGCGATTTACCGGATCCGGTCTATGGGAAGAATTCAAAATGTGAAGATTATACACCACCAGCTCAGAAACTTGGTCCCCATACTGCACCTCTTGGCGTGGAATTTTATACTTCGACGATGTTTCCGGATAAATATAAAAACGTAGCCCTTATCGCAGAACATGGAAGTTGGAATAGGAAAAAGAAAATCGGGTATCGCATTTCCATGGTGCCACTTGATGCACAATCCAATAGTACGAGTTATGATGTCTTTGCGGATGGTTGGCTCGATGAAGAAGAGGATGAAGCCTGGGGCAGACCCGTGGATATAGAGTTTTTACAGGATGGTTCAATGCTTATTTCTGACGACTTTGCAGATGTAATTTATCGAATAAGCTACGAAGGATAAGTTGGACCAAATCTAAATAAGGAGCTTGTCTTCGGATAGAATTCCATTGGCTCGCTTTGTACCTAAAGCTTTCTATCTTTGCAGCTCAAATTAGAAGCGGTAACAACAATGCAATCATCTCGTAGAATTGCGTCTAAAATCTTCAGTTTTTTACTTCTCATTCTCCCTACTATCCATGTAAGCGCACAAGGCTCCACCAGTGAAGGTAATGTCTATGTGATTGGTATGTTAATCATTATTGGTGCCCTGATACTTGTCAGTGCCGTCATGATGTTGAGTGAGCATTTTATTCAAATTGAAGCCAAAAGGACAGGTATAGATTCGGATCAAAACAATCTTTCTTTGATCCCCACACTAAGCAGCCTTTGGCAGCCCAAGGGTAAACCATATACAAAAGGGTCAAAGGTCATACACATTAATAAAGGTCATGACATTTTGTTAAATGGTGAAGCTCAAGAACAGATTAATCAAGGATCTGCAAAAAGATTTTCTATTCGCCCAATAGATTTTAGAGGCCTTTCACCGATTCCTAAGGTCGTTGTTGAAGAAGGAGCAGTAGTAACAGCTGGAGCAGTGCTCTTTTTCGACAAGAAAAACCCGATTATAAAGCATGTCGCTCCAGTTAGTGGCGAAGTGGTAGAAATACGACGAGGCGATAAGAGATCAATAATTGATGTTGTTGTATTGGCAGACAAAGTTCAAATATACAAGCAACACGACCCCCCTAGTATCAAGGAAGGAAGTCGCCAGGAAATAATAGACTTTTTATGCGCGACCGGAGGATGGACCCTCTTCAATGAACGTCCATTTGATGTTCTACCCAAACCTGAGCAGTTACCAAGAGATATATTCATTTCCACTTTCGACAGTGCACCACTCGCTCCTGATTTTAGTCTAATAGTGAAAGGAAAGGAAGAGGCATTTCAAAAAGGAATAGATACACTCGCAAGACTCACTGACGGACATGTACACCTCGGATTAGATGCAAGAGGAGAAGCTCCGCCTTCTGAAGCATTTACTATGGCTCAGAATTGTCAAAAGCATTGGTTTGCCGGAAAGCACCCAAGTGGTAATGTTGGTGTCCAAATTCACCATGTAGCCCCGATTAATGCAGGAGATAAGGTGTGGACATTAGACGTGCAAGATGTTATTACACTTGGTGACTTAATGTATAAAGGCATCTTTAATGCGGAAAGAATAGTTGCTATAACAGGTGCACGAGCCGAAAAACCCGGTTACTACAAGACATATCGTGGGGCAAGTATTTCAGAATTAGCAGGAGGGATAAAGAAGGGAACACGAATTATTGATGGCGATGTTCTTTCAGGTATAGAAACTAAAGAAGGATCTTTTTTGAGTAAGAGTAGCAATCAAATGACAATGATTGAAGAAGGTGATTATTTCGAAATGTTTGGATGGTTATTGCCATTAAAGCCACGACCTAGCGTGTCTAAAACCTTCCCAAATTTTCTCTACCCGAATTTAAGATTTGACGGAGATACTAATTCACACGGAGAGAAGCGGGCATTTGTAGTTACAGGACAATATGAGAAGGTATTGCCGATGAAAATTTTCCCACAACATTTGATGAAGGCTATCATGGCTGGAGATTTCGAACAGATGGAGGGGTTGGGCATTTACGAACTCAGCGAAGAGGATGTCGCCTTATGCGAATTTGTTTGTACTTCCAAGATGCCATTACAAAGTATCTTGAGAGATGGGCTGGATATGATGCGAGAACAAGGATAAATAACTGACGAAGAGAGATATAAATGGGATTGTTAGAAAAAATTAGGA
>JAJCYJ010000857.1 GCA_029262975.1 Saprospiraceae bacterium | reverse complement strand
CCTACATCGACTTCCTTTTTAGTTGTTGCTATCCAGAATTGCTCTTTTCCCTCTGTTACATTCAGATATACATATTTGTCAGTAGGAAGCTCTTCATTTACGACGACTGTATGAAGGTCATTTGTAAGTGCAGGATTCATTGGTACTTCGGCATCTGTAGAAAAGACTCCTGATGGAGCGGAGCCTGACGCCTCGTTGACAGGAGAAGATATGATTTTAGGTCCTCTTCCACATCCAATGGCACATATAGAGATAAAAAAAACACACCAATATATCTTCGGAGTTATCAATATTTTTAATTCTTTCATATTTATATTCTTACACTAACTTTTGTATTGATCCTATAGTTTTTCTCAATTGACCGGGAAGACATTTCTCCTAAAAGGTTCATCATAAATTTCCTGTTAAATCTGTAAGACAAATTTACACCATAATAACTTTGGCGTTCTTTCAATTCATTAAATTTATAATCGTAATTCACTTTTCGATAATAAAAATCTCCATCCATTCTTTTTTTAATGATTGACCTGGAATATCTCAAAGAAATGATATTACTGGATAGATAGTTCGAATTGTTGCGATTATAATTCATTGAAAATCGACCTGCTATTACGGGCAGTCGGGTATAAGAGATAAATCCATTTAAATTTCCCGATTTATTTAGATTGTTATTTTGGAAGCGACTACTATATGTGATGCCCGCAAAAACATATTTAACCGGTTTGATATTGACTCTGAATCTTATACCCTGCCGAGCTTCATCATCATCAAGAAGTCTTTCGATATCTGTCTTTAATGTCTCATAATAGATGATTCTTTTTCTAGCGTCATAAGATATGGATAGAGAAAGTTTTCGGCTAAATTTATAAGTAGTGGAGATGAAAAGATTGGTTAACCTGGGTTTCGCTCCTGTAGTTCCTGCTATATTATTATAAATGTCAATTTCAAAAGAGCCAAATATATTTAGATTACGGTTTATGGTGCTTGAATGTTGAAAATAGCTATACCTCCTATCTATAGCGCCACCATTTCTTTGCTCTAACAATCCAAATGTAGACCGTGCATATAACTTATCGTTATCTAAAGCATGACCAATATATGCACCGTATTGAAGCAAGCTTGGGTTCAATTCAAAATTAAAAATATCTGGTCTGAAACCCGTGACTAATCCAGCATAAAAACTATTGAAATGTTTTTCTACCTGAAGACCATCGATGGCTCCAAGGGATGAAATCTTATTATTTATTTTTCTACCTATTATCAAGGATGTTGTTGAATCGACATCATACTTCAAGGCTAGATTATAAACTTTTAGAGATTGAGTGTTCAGATCTGGCCGACTTGAATTCGCGATGAAATTCTGTCTGTAATTGGCATAAGACTCCAGCGAAAACTTGCTATTATTTAAATGCAATGCCCGTAACGAAAAGCGCAGCATAGTTCTATGTCTGTTATCATATACAGATGAAAAATTACTATAGCTGGATGCAGAGATTCGGGCTGATATCTTTTCAATATTGTTATTTGATTTCCCAGTCTCTTGCCTTAAGGTAGAGGGCTCCTCGATATCCAAATTTACTTGATCTTCTTGATCTTCTAAAATTTCAAGTTGATCATTTGGCACATTCATTTTGTACGTATAAAATACTTCTTGTTCAACTTGAGGATCACATTGTTGAATAGATGTGCAAACGCAGGAAGTTGAAGATTTTTGTGTAACCACGAGACAAGATACCATAGCTGATGGAGATCCTGAATAAAGGGTGTCCCCAATACTTATATGGTCAGTTTTATCAAAACGAACGTAAATATTGTCAGATGTAATAAATGAAACTTTCCCGGAGATTATCGTATCCACTCCCTGACTAAAGGATGTTACCCAGGTCAATGTAAATAGTGCTATGGCGACTATACTTTTTTTCATTTATTATTCTTCTCCATTTGGATGACATGCAAAACACGCATTACTCTGATATTGATATCCAGACACGTCATCATGATCTTTATCTACTTCTGATTGATTATTATGTTCATGGCAATTGACACAACTGAAAGAAGAAAAACTAGCAGTATTCAAATGGCAATCGGTGCAATTATTCCATTCAGCTTGATGCTTACCGCTATAAATTGGAAAGTAAGTGCCGTCATGATCAAACGAAGCTGGCATCCAGGCTGATTCGCTGTGACATTGCGCACAATCATTCGGGAAGCCGGCGGAATTGTGATCCGGGTTCATTGTAGCGTTGTATTCAGTTAGATGGCATCCTACACACGTGTTTGGTGTATTAGCATATCCGTCAGCATGACATTGAACACAGTTGTTTTCGATTATTGCATGGGCACCATTTAATGGATAAATCTGTTCATGAATTTCAAAACTCGCCGGCGTCCAACCTGGCATTGTCGTATGACAATCAGTGCAAAGTGTGGGAAAATTATTAGACTCATGAGGCGGCAACGTTGCCTCCTGGAAATCCGCTTGATGACAACTAATACACTCGGGCGATATATTACTATAATTCGAGGTCAAATGACATTGCGTACAATCTTGAATATCATGTCCTAATGTTAATGGAAAGAAGTCATGATTAACTATATCCGTTTCCCATCCTATTGATAAAGGATCATGACACTCTATACAATTGTTAGAAAACCCTACAGATATATGGTTGGGCTGACTTGTTAAATTGAAACTTTCGGCGTGGCAATTAATACACTCATTACCAATCCTGTCAAAGCGAAGATTTGTCTCTGACGTATGACATTCTACACAACTCAAAGTGCCGTGAGATCCAACTAAAGGAAATCCATTTTCTTCATGGATTGTAGGAATAATATCCACAATCCAATTATCTGTACTATGGCATCGAGTACAGTCATTTCCCACTGAAGTGGCATGAATATCTGAATGACAAGATGCGCATTGGGATGGTGCTTGTTCGAAAATCAAAGATTGATGACAGGACCTACAATCGACGATGAGGTGGGTACCTTCTAATGCAAAATCTGTGACATCATGATTAAAATGAAATGTATCCATACTAATGGCCCAACTTTCTGGACTGTGACAAGATGCACAATCTACCTGCAACTCTGCTCCATGAGGAGATTGGCTATGGAGTTGTAATATACCAATGAATAAAATGATTAACAATGATAGTCTATTCATGCAAGTCCTTTCTATCTACAACTAACGATACGAAATCCACTTTCTTTATAATTCTTCTTGCATTCATCACAAGCTAATGCTAAAAATCACGATGATGATCAGAATATTGAAGCTGGTAAAAAAAGGTTTTGGCGATAGCATTATCAAAAATAATCAAGGATCAAATCTTTTTATAATTACTAATCTTCTCCTGTTGGATGGCAGACCAGACAGGCATTGCTCTGATACTGATACCCAGGCACTTCATCATGATCTTCATCAACTTCAGGTTGATTATTATGTTCATGACAATTGATACAGCTAAAGGAAGAAAAGCTGCCGCCACTTAAATGACAATCTGTACAATTATTCCACTCATCCTGGTGCTTTCCACTATAAATAGGGAAGTAAAAAGCATCATGATCAAACGAGGCGGGTATCCAGGCGGATTCGCTATGACACTCAGCACAATCAGTTGGAAACCCGGCAGAAATGTGATCGGGATTATTGGTAGCATTATAATCAGCTTGGTGACAGCCTACGCAAGTGTTCGGTGTATTGTTAAATCCACTGGCATGACACTCTACGCAATTGTTTTCGATAGCAGCATGTGCGCCATTTAGCGGATAAAAAGCATCGTGCTGAAAGTCAGCAGGTGCCCAGGCTGTTTCCGTATGGCATTGTATACAGTCGGTTGGGAAACCAGCA
>JAJCYJ010000856.1 GCA_029262975.1 Saprospiraceae bacterium | reverse complement strand
ACTGGATTTTACGATAGCGTATATTCTATCTTTGTCTTCTATTGCTTTGCTTAGAGATTTTAAAACAACGACCCCTACCCCTTCACTTCTTACATAACCATTGGCCCGATCATCAAAGGATTTACACCTCCCGTCTTCACTTAGCATCCCTGCTTCAGAATAAGAAATGCTTAGTTCAGGATCTAAAATCACATTAACACCACCGGTGATAGCCATCTCGCAATTACCATTGCGGATATGCTCGACTGCTTCGTTTAAAGCTACCAAAGAAGAGGAGCAGGCTGTATCAATCGCCTGACTGGGGCCATGAATGTCTAAATAATAAGATATCCGGTTAGACAAAATTGACGTTGCAGTTCCAATAGAGTGATAGGCCTCAATTTTATTTTTTGCCTTATCCCTGAGTATTCTGCCATAATCCGAACCGGATACACCGATAAACACCCCGGTATCACTACCTTTCAGACTCTTTGGAGGAATAGCAGCATCTTCTAAAGCTGAATGAATAGCCTGTAATGTTATGCGATGCTGTGGATCCATTAATTCAGCTTCGCGAGGGCTAATACCAAAAAATAAAGGATCAAATTCTGCAACTCCTGAAATAAAACCTCCCCATTTTGATTTCATTTTATTGGGTAAATCAATATTTTTGTCAGAGTACAATTGCCAATCCCATCTCTCAATTGGAATTTCAGTAATCATATCTTTTCCCTCTTTGAGGTTGTTCCAAAAAGAACTCAAATCTGGTGATCCAGGAAATCGACAACTCATACCGACAATGGCTACTCCTTCTTGCGTATCATTTTTATCACCAGATGCAACAACTGCTAAAGATGATTTTCCAATTAAATAATCGCAGATATCATTGACAGTTGATGCTCCATAAAACCTACTTGGGTTATTTGAAATCCCATGGCGTGTATGAAGAAACTCAGATAATTCGAGATAAACTATTGATTCTATACCCAAAGCGCTCAGATTACTCGTGCCATTCAGGTTTTTCAAATCTAACATATCCTTTAAAAAATCTACAATGATTTTTTCTAATTTCGATTTATCACTGTGTAAAACTTTATTGCTGGAAGTATGTCCTTGTAATTTGACTTTTGTCCGGAGGCCAGATATGACAATAGGCCTTTCTTTATTTTTCTTCTTTTTTAGTTTCAGACCATTCTGTGCATTATCCGTAACCAGGGCTTTAGTTGTGAAAATACGAGCAATTAACTGCTGATCAGACAATCTATATAATGAACTCGTAAACTTAAAGATGTCTTTTTCATTAATGATTTCATTTAACTCATAGATTAATGATTCATTGATATTAGCATTTCCATAATAATGTACATCTCTAGATATTGTACCAGCAACATTAAGCCAATCATCTTCCAATTCATATCTCTCGTGGATATAATTGCGTTCACATTTATCATTAATTTTGGGGTAACTCGCAAAGTATAAAAGTCCAACTCCATTAATATCATCATATGCATCAATTTGATAGACTTGGTGATGCAAAGAATCTTGATTCAATAAATTGTTCTGAATGGTTTTTTCTTCAAATATTATATTCTTTTTGTCTAAATATTCTTTTGCAAAAAGCGGTAACTTATTGTGCTGTTTTATTACTTTTCCTTTTATATCAGTCCTTAAGGTGCCTTTTTTTAATTGCGTATTATCTGAAGATTCTCTGGTGGAGAATACAGACATTAATTGGGCCTTGATGATTTGAGGTGACCCTAAGCATTCAGTTTGACTAAAGAACATCTTACTACCATACCGGGATAAATTACTTTTTATATGGAACCTTTCATTTTCAGAAAACAAGCGAATGTTTGCGTCTGACCAATGCAGCCGAACAAAACTAGCATAGAGTCGTTCACCACGACTGTCAACTAGTGCATCAGAAGATGTGTTTAAAGCTTTGGTGATTTGATTCCAATGCACATCACCCAATTCTTTTAATAGCCAGTTTTCACTCAGACCACCAGAAAGAAGTTGAGGCATGTGTAATTTGTGTTTTCTCTTAAGACTCATAGACGCATCATTTTAATTTCATTTTAAAATGCTCAAACCCATTTTATACACTTCTCTATATTGTGTATACCCTGCTAATCAATTAATCAATTTCTACATTTGTTCTTCTGATATATTCTAATTTTCAGATTTCTTAATAACTACATTACCTTCAACAGTAGAAGCAAAGAGCAAAATATCTGCTCCCCAATATTCCTGATCTGGTGATGTAGGTTTTTCGATGTAGTTTCCTTTAATACGATACCCTGCAATTCCGAATTTCTCCATTATATCCTTAAGTCCCCTCGCTCTTTCCCGTCCAATCTTTTGACGATCAAACAAAGCACCTATATCTACTGTATGTCCATAAATTGTAATTAGTAAATCGGGATACTTTTTCATTAAAAATGAAATATTCTGCAGCTGTTTGACGCCCCCTCTGTTATTCAATAAAACTGACTTTCCAGAAAATTTAATAGCATCAAGAACGAATCCTTTAGGATACCGGGATTCCTCACTTTCAATGTATGCCTTGATTACACCTTCCGTAGAATTTGGAGAAAAAGACAATATGGCGTTTGCAGTTAGAGAATCTATTTCCTTTTCTTCACTAAGATGTACAATTGAAGCTGACTCTTCTAAATCATTTAGATCTTTGTCGGTAAATGCATAAGATGCTGCGGATTGTCTACTAAAATAGAATATGCCCGCGATTATACCTATAACAATTAAAAAATACACAAACCATCTAATCAGAATGAATGTCAACTTCGGATTGAATTTTTTCTCTTTCAATGATTCATCTTCAAGTTGTCCTTCTTCATATAATTGATGAAAATAGGCACGAGATTTTTCCGGATCAAATTCAAACAACGTACTGCCCTGATTAAAATGTTGAACGAACACCTTTCCAATCGCATAAGTAGCTGCAGCTGCACTAATAGACAAACCTGCTCCGCCTAACCCACTTCCCAATCCAGGTATAGACTTAATAATTCCGTAGGTTCCTAAATCCCCTACTAATACTCCAATAAATATCTCAGCCTCCCGCTTTTTAAAAGCAACATCGTACAATTCGGCTATTTCTTGAACCATAGAAACTTGAGTGCTAAAAATGCTTGCTACATCAACTACAGGAATTGGTATCAAACCCAATCCAGCCGCATATAACATCCTTCGGCGAATAATTTTATCCGCTTCCGTTTTTTGACTTGTAGTTTTAGTTGATGCAGGCATTAGCCATATAATTTAATGTCATGAATGGAATTGAAATACAATTCTATTATCCGTTAGGAATAGAAAAGTATCGCTCATCATTATTGCTATGGAATGATAATGACACGTTAAGAGATCTCTTAACCAAATCCACAAATTCCAAGGGTTTTTTGAATAGGAAAAAATGATCACCTTCAATTTTATTGAAGATCACTCTCATCCTAAACTCTTCTTGCCATAATTGAATATCAGCTTCACTCATATCTTCTTCGGTTCCAGTAATCACAATAGCCGGAACATTCAAAAGAGGTTTACTATTCTTCCGCCAAGTCTCTATCAACTTGAAATCAGATCTGATTATCGATTCAAAAAAATCATAAGCAGCGTTATCGTTTAGTATTTCATCTGGGAGACCACCATAGCTCCTAAGTTTGGTCTTAAATTCCTCTTTTGAAAATAAGTACCTATATGGTCTTTTAGGGAGCACACTAGGTCCATAAGTTCCTGATAAAATCAATTTTAAAGGAAGTGGGCCCTTATTTTCAATTATGCGATGTGTTAATAAATAAGCGACAAGAGCACCCATGCTATGTCCAAAAAGAACATAAGGTTCATCCAATTTTCCCCTTAACTGAAGCCAACAATCGTCTACCAGATCCTCCATATTATTGCAAAGGGCTTGGTGCAATCTATGACCTCTACCAGGATAAGTCAATGTCGATATTTTCCAAGTATTAGGCCAATACTTTTCCAACGGCCTGAAAGCGAATTCGCTTCCACCGGAAAATGGAAGACACACTAATTTAATTTTTTGATGATCCAGCATGAGTGACTTGTATCTTACTTTTCTAGCTTACAAATTATTTACACGTAGTTATTGTGCATTTACATAATACCCCTATCTAAATAGCGTAATTTTCAGAAGAAAAACAGCTACTAGTGGCGTAAATAAAAGGCACATAAGTAGAATTACCCAAAATCCAATTTTGATCTTCTTCAAAGAGTTAGCTACTAAAAGGCAAAATCCTACATAGAATAAAAAAAGAAATATCATAGCGATAAATTTGTAATATTTAATTTAAAAGTCATGTTCAATGCACAAAATTCTCTTTTCTTATAGTCTAACTTTCTTGATGATCAGATTGATAATTATTTATATCAATAATTGATCTAATATCAATAATCAATATATGCTCTTATCAGTAGATTAAATCAGACTATGTCTTTATGTAAATCAAAATTTAGACACTATATTATTATCAATACAAACTGTCTAAATTCTGATCGACAAAACACAATTGTTCTTATATTATTTTGGAGTTTTGGCAGCTCCAGTTGTCTTATTATCGCCTTGGCTTTCTAATTTATCCAACCGCTCATTTATTTTATCGAGTGATTTCAATAATTTATTTTGAAAAGACTTTGCCTCAGGTGATTCACTAGGACTTCCACTAGTGGCTGGACCATTAGTTTCATCTGTTATATCATTTGCAAGATTTTTGCCATTTTCAAATTCCTCTCTGAAATAATCTCGAGAAGTTTCAGGGTCAAAATCAAGCAATGTACCTCCCTGATCAAAGTGTTGTGTAAACACTTTGCCTAATGCATAAGTAGATGCTGCGGCTGTAACAGGAGCACCAATTAATCCAACAATACTACCGACAATTGGAATGGCCTTCACTCCGCTCATGATTCCTGCCACACCGAAGTCACCTACCAGAGCTGTAATAAAATTCTTAATCTTATTCCTTCTGAAATTTGGCAATTCGTTATAAACTGCGGCAATGTCCTTAATCATAACGATTTGAACTCCTAGTAATGTGGCGATATCTATAATGGGAATAGGTATCAATCCAGCACCCGCTGCATAGAGCGTTCTACGATTAGTAATTGCATCCGCCCTTCTCTTCCTACTTGAAACGACGGTTACTGATTCCATTGTTAGTGTTTCTGACATGATAATTTAATTTATAAAAGTTAATTAACATTACTGATTATTTAAATAATAACAATCAGCATTCCAATTTGAAAAATATATTTGTTTAATCATTTAATTCTAATTGTTTCCACCCAAAATTATTGGCAAATCTCCACTATCTGTTCCTATTACAATAACTTTGGCATTAGGAGATTTAGCTAAAGCTTCTGTCGCCTGTATCCCATACCATTTTAATATATCCAGCTGAGACGAATCTGTAAATATTTTAATCCCTCGCGCTTCGATTTGTTTACGTATAACTTCTTGTTCTTCCAATTTCAAACGAAATTCATATTCCAACATTTGTTGTTCATATACGAGCTTTCTATTGATGGCCTCTTCAACCAAATCCGGTAATACTATTCTTCTAATCACTACATCGACAATTATAATTGGATAGTTGTCGGTAATTTGGTATTTCGATAAATCAGTAATGTTTTGCTGAATAGAATCTCGACTAGTGGAATAAAGTTTTTCCACGTCATATTTGCTAATAACATCCCTGGTGATAGCAGTGATACGTGGCACCAGAATTGTTGTCAAATAGTCCGGTCCAATTTCTTTATGGAGTCTTCCTAGTTTATTATATTCTGGATAATAACGAAAAGAAATTTGAGTCAATACATCTAGCCCATCTTCAGTCAAAACCATAATGGAATCATGATGTTCCTGAATACGGGAATTATAAAGTACAATTTTATCCCATGGTAATTTTAGTCTAAGGCCTTCATCATAATATTTGTTTAAATGAGTACCATTATATAATGTCCTGAAATAAACACCCTTATGCCCTGCCGGGACCACAACAAAGATCGCGCTTGCAAAATACACAAGTGCCATAATCAACAACAATATGATGATCAGTGCCTCCATTGTATAAGTTCTGAAAACGCTATCATTTTTATGTGCTATTGCACCGTCTTTCTTTTTACTCTTTGCTGAATCTTCCATTTAGTTAGGAGCTTAGATTTCTTTAACCATATTTATTGTAAGCTTGTTAATCATAATTGCAAAATGTAGTTTTATCCATAATCTTCTTGATTTTCAAAAGACAATAATGATTCAATTTCTTTTTTGGAAAGTTCACGAATTAATCCATCTTCCATTTCAAAAATTCGATCAGGTACAGTCCAATAATGTCGATCGTGAGAAACAACAATAACTGTCTTGTTACGCTGCTTCAATTCAGTCAATAGATCATAGTAATATCTATCTCTAAATTGAGGATCTAAGTCTGCAGCTACTTCATCTAGAACATATATTTGTTTATCTTCAATTATTGATGTTGTCAAAGCCAATCTTTTTTTCTGTCCAGTAGATAAATTTAAATTAGTAAATGAACCATCCTGGTAGGAAGTCTTATCCTCTGGTAAACCCATATTTCTCAAAACCTGATTGACCTTATTTGAATCTACTTCATCTATCCCGTACAATTTGTCAAACAAATGAAAAT
>JAJCYJ010000855.1 GCA_029262975.1 Saprospiraceae bacterium | reverse complement strand
GCCTATTAAAACAACTTTGCCCAATACATCCATGGAAGCAACTTTTCTCGGAAACAGATTGACTTTATATGACATCAAAAATCAATCTAAGCATGAAATCAGGCCCGAGAAAATTGGATCCAATCTTGGCTCAACTCCGCTTATTACAGACCTTGATCGAGATGGCTACCTCGACATTGTATCATGTTATATGACGGATGCCAAAGATTTCTATTCTTTTAGTATAATGCTGATTGAAAGAGTGGAATTAAAAATTAAAACAGATGAATCTTTAAACTGGAATTCCTATTTAGGTAAGAATACAAATGGTATTTATTACAAGGCAAAATAGCACATCTTCGTTAGTCCAATGCTACCAATTTTATTTCTCCTTTATTATTTATAATTTCAATTTTAACGGCTTGTGGGGGGATGACTTTGAATCTGGATGACTGCGATAAAAATGAAGATCCGATATAATTTTCTAATTTTCGGATAACTCCATTTTCGAAATGAATTAGCGCAAAACTATCGTTATCATTCATCCTAAATACTTTATCAGCCTTTAACGTATTATAAATTCTAACGGGACCCTGATTTTCCGCAGTTATTATGTCCTGAGACTGGTGTATCTTATTGTACACGGTAGCCATTGACTTTCCGTTGCCCTGAACATAAAAACCAGACACATTGGATGTAATAACTTCAAATGCACCAGTTCCATTTCCCAATAACACGAGCCCGTCATGAGCATCCATTCTGCCAATAGAGACTTCCATACCATAATCATTACCTATCATCAGAAGATCATCATAACCATCTTGATTGATGTCTAATATTTCCATTCCGAATATAGGTGCTATCTGCACTTCCGCTGGTAGAGGAAATATTTCAAAAGTGCCATTTCCATTATTTTTTATATAGGAAGAAGACATATAGTTAGCGCTCAATATAAGACAATCACTCAATGCTTCTTTGTCGAATAATTCATGAATTGTAGCTTTTGCAAATTCTCCATGTTTCCTGTACTCCGCTTTTATTTTGTTGATTTGTTTCTGATATTCCAATCTTCCAAAATATGGATATTCGCTCTTTTTTCCAGTTTGATCTTCAAACCAACAAGTCGGAATCAAATCTTTGGTGCCGTTGTCATCAAAATCTTTATAATAAAGTTTAATAGGATGTTTGTCAGATATCTCCGTCAGAGAATGATTACCATAATTGCCGGCTACGTAGTCGATATCACCGTCATTGTCAAAATCAGTACCAACAATACTATTCCACCAGCCAAGGTATGAAGCAAGACCAGAAATAGCTGTCTGATTAGTGAAGTGATCTCCTTGATGAGTAATAATGGTAACCGGCATAAACTCTCCGGTAAGTATTAAATCCATTTGCCCATCATTATTATGGTCTGTCCAAAGAGCATCCGTGACCATACCTATTTCACTAAGAAATGGTGCCATCACCGAGGTCACATCAGTAAAATGAATGCTCCCCTCTTTGGAATCATTTCTAAGTAAAAAGCTCCTGCCCGGATTGGGATAATCCTGAGGATTCACTCTCCCTCCAACAAAGAGATCCAAATCTCCGTCTGCGTCCATGTCAGCTGCACGTACGACACTTCCGCTGGACAACATTGAAGGTAAGCTTTGGGCTTGGTAGTTAAATCTTCCTTTGTCATTTTTATAAAATCGATCCTGATAAATACTGTCGGTCATTCTATATTCATTGCCACCATGGACGACATATAAATCATTATCTCCATCACTGTCAGCATCAAATAATAAAGCGCCTAATTCTTCTCCAGGAGCTTTCCCCAGTGTGTCATTTATTAATTGTTCAGCTTGATATGTACCAATATTACTTTGCAAGTAAAATATACCTGAGTTAAAATGTGAGCCTGATAAATAAAAATCCTCTAATTGATCACCATTTACATCACCTACTGCGATGCCCGGACCATATTGTGACAACTTATGTAGCAGCATAGGTTGAACACTAAAATCATTATAGTCCAGGTCTTTATGAACATAGTCTACTTTCCTTTCTAAAGTCTTATCAGCAAGCAAATATTCTATATCGTTAAATCTTGGATTGTTGGCAATTCGATCTATGTCATTATAATTATATGAGAACTCTTGGTTAACGGGCAAATTATAAAACGTGGATTTAGACATACCTGGCCATTCGATAATAAGGCTATCAATATTTGTAATTTTACCTAGTCCAAAGTGTGCGATGGGTTCGACTGAAGAAAGATATCCATGTACTGTTGTATAATCTGCTTTTTGCATTTCCCCTCCGGTAAAGAGTGATATTTTACTCCCGAGGGCTAATGGATTTTTATCAGGACCTTGTAATCTTATTCGCACCCAATGCGCCATTCCATCGGTATTATTACGATACAAACTGGCCACATCATTTATATTATTTACGACATAATCCAGGTCACCGTCGTTGTCCAGATCTCCATAAGCCGCACCATTCGAAAATGAAGGTTCATTTATACCCCATTTTTTTGTCACATTATCAAAAGATAAATTCCCTTGATTTTCAAATGCGACATTTAAAATTTTAATGGATGGAACAGTTGATAACAAGTACTCGTCAGAAGCATAGGCACCAACATTCTGATTATAATCTATAAAGTCCCGATCGGTAATATCCTGTGGAAAGCCATTTGTTACGATAATGTCCCGATCACCATCATTATCATAATCCGCAATCAAAGGCGCCCAGCTCCAATCAGTAGCTGCTACTCCGGATAAAAGCGCCTGTTCTGAAAAGATGGGACCATTGCCCGCTTTGTCTTTATTGAAATTATTTTTTTGTAATGTATTGCGCACCTGCTGATGTTGATATCCATACCTTTCATTATTTATATAAGCGGTATAATTATTAGACGGCAACATAGTTTTTTTCCTGTAGTTGTCATTCGGTAGCATATCAAGAGCTACTACTTCGCTGAACCCATCATTATCCAAATCTACGACGTCATTACCCATGGCAGAGTAGGAAGTATGTTTGAAATATTTATCTGCCTCATCCTTGAATGTACCGTCTTTTTGATTGATGTATAATAAGTCATTAGTCAGATAGTCATTGGTAATATAGATATCGTCCCATCCATCTTGATTGAAATCGTGAATGTTCAGGGCCAAACTAAATCCTTCTTTTAGAATACCCGCAGATTCGCTAACATCTACAAAAACAGGATGCCCGGATTTTTCATTCCAATCGTTGCGATAGAGCCGATCTGTTCTTACAGTGACGACGTCATTTCTTCGATCCTTGTACTTACTTGGCATACGATCTTCTACCATGTGATTATTAATTATGAACAAATCGAGATCCAGATCATTATCGTAATCAATAAATGCAGCATGCTGGCTATATGAAGAATCCTGAAGTCCGTAAGCTTCAGTTAGATCCTGAAAGATCGGAATTCCATGATCATCTATATGCGTACAAATCAATAGTTGATTTGATCTGTTTGGAATACCGGAATGTCCAGAAGCGGTAATAAAAATATCCAAAAGTCCATCAGCATTAATATCGGTAAGGGTTGCCCCGGTACTCCAGCGATTACTGGGTGCTATTCCAGATGTATGCGAAACATCTTCAAATTGTAAATCACCTTTATTGATATAGAGGGCATTGTCAACAATGTTCCCTGTAAATAAAATATCCTGAAGACTATCCTGATTAAAATCTGCTATGACAACACCACCTCCATTATAGATATACTCATACTTCAAAATATTAAGGCTGTCATTGTATTCAACTATATTATTGAAGGTGATGCCACTGTCTTCCTTTCCAATACTGCTGAATAATGTATCGTCTCCAGAACAAGAAATGCATAGTAGTAAGATCAGAAAAGAAAATACTCGAAGAATAATTTTCATATACATTCAATCTTAAAATGAAAAAGCTGTAATAGGCAAGTTATTCCTGGCTATCAGAAGTATGTTCTTCTTTCCGGATTTTACAATTTTCACATCGCGTACTTCGCCGTTTACTTGTCCAAATATATGCCTGTCTTCTGAAAAGACATCCTGCCCGTTATTTTTCAAAAGTATTCCGCGTCCTGCATCAAGTCTTCCTAATTGTGGCTTAAGTCCATAAAAATTGCCTCCTAACCAGATGTCAGCAAGGTTGTCGTTATTATAGTCCAGGGTCGTACTTGCAAATACCGGTGTAATCTGTGCTGCCAGAGGGAGTGGTGTCAATGTGAAAGTATTATTTGATATAGAAAGTACACTTGTCGAAAGTGTCTCACATGTGAATTCCTTGGCACCTGCTCGTTCCTGTTCTGTTAATAAGGAAAAATAATCCTGATGTGCAAAATCTTCATATTTCAAGTACTTCTTTTTGAGATGAGGAAGTTGATCCGTCAAATCCATTTTTGTCGCAAAAGGAAATGCCTTATTATCTATCGGAGGATACCAATTAATTATAAATTCTGACTTTCCATTATTATCGAAGTCTTTAACATACATCTTTAAAGGGGCTTGTACAGAGGCCTTGAATTTAGAATTCAGACCCCAATTACCCAGAATAAATTCAGATTGTCCGTCACCATCCAGATCTGATTCAGTTATATCCAACCACCACCCATGTGAGTTGGGAACTGTCTTTATTTCCTGAAGAGCTCCGTCATGATTGATGATCGTAGTGATCGGCATCCACTCACCAACCACAAGTAAATCCTGGTCCAGATCTCCATCCAAATCTGTCCAGACGGCATCAGTGATCATCCCTACTGTACCAATGGCTTCGGTAGTAATATCTTTCCACGATCCACCTTGATTTTCAAATAGAAAGCTTTTGGGAATAAGACCATAATTACCCGGAACAGATCTGCCTCCAATAAATAAATCCAGGTCACCGTCACCATCAATATCAGCTGGTGCGATCACGGATACCTGTCCACCACCGGGAGGTGTACGAAAAGCAACTTTTAGGAAATTTCCATTTCCATCATTTTCATAGTATCTGAGCAGAAAGCCGTCCATGCCTTTTGACAATTGATTACCACCAGACCCAATCAAGAGATCTGGGTCACCATCATTATCTGCATCAAAAAAAGCGGCACAAGTACTTTCAAATTCTTTATCTAATTCAAAGGATGCGATTATTTGTGCTTTAAATATTCCAGACGAAGATCCCAGGAAAAGCTTGTCTGGATCACCTGTTGCCCCAAGGGTCAAAAAGTCTTCTGCGCCATCGTTATTAACATCCGCAACTGCTAATTTTGGTCCTTCGGTACTCAACATTCGTGGCAATAATCGTTCATGATCAAAATCATTGAACATATCTTCAACATGAGTAGCGTTGCCAATGATAAAATCTGTCGTTTCTTTATATACCGGTGTTATTACCTGGTTCTTCGCTGCGTAGAAATCTTTAGAATTCTTTGTTATCAGGATTGTCGTATCGATCGGGATGTCAGTTAAAATTTGTACAGTCTTATCCGGCCATATGACTTCCATTGAATCAATTGATGTACGGTCTCCAAGACCAAAAATCAAACCCGGAGCTACACTACTTTGAAATCCCCGATTCATGTAGTGCTCCTGGGACATTAAAAGAGGGTCGGCTTTAAGATTTATTTCAGTTCCTATCGCCATAGGATTATTACTGCCCGGATCACTCAATTGTATTTTGATAAAATGGTTTTTAGTTTTATCACTGGTGTTGCGATATATGCTGGCGGGCATATTTACATTGTTAATTACGAGGTCAAAATCTCCGTCATTATCCAGGTCTCCATATGCCGCACCATTGCTAAATTCTCCATCCCTGAATCCCAATTCCTTTGCCTTATTTTTGAAGATCAGATTTCCTTCATTGACGAAAGCATAATTACTAAGTGGGTTGGTGGGCAAATAATCAACAAAATCCCTGAAGTCATATCTTCCTTTCTCTGTCACCACTTCTTTTACCTGGTCTTTATCCTCAATAAAGTTGGCAAAATCAAGATACATGATGTCATGGTAG
>JAJCYJ010000854.1 GCA_029262975.1 Saprospiraceae bacterium | reverse complement strand
AAATAACAGATCTGAAATAATCATTAGCATGAAAGATACTCGTCATCTATTTTTAATAACAGCCATAGTGTGCTTCATATATCTAATAAAATATCTTGTTATTGGAGGTGCAAGTGCAGGTCTATTTTGGGTGGCTTTAATTGGATTTTTCTTTAGTATTGGCGCCTGGATTTATGGAAAGAAGGGTAATACGGAATAGAAAGTAATGTGTTCATCATAAATAATGAACAGTCATCAGAGAATAGGTATCCGATTTTTTTAAAGAGGAGGGAAAAGTATTAGACACAAAAAAAATAAAAAATCCCCTTTTGCTTTGCTTTTGAATAAATCTTTGATTCCAACATATTTGGAATTCAATAGTGCATCTTTCATACATCAAACAAATTGTAATTTGCAAATAAAAGACACCATTACGGATTCATAAAACTATATGGAAAATTAAATGATGGAACGAGATATGTATATTTACTTATTATCCGCATTACAATACATCTAAATATTTATAAAATAAATCATGACTGATGATAATTTTCAAAACACTCTATCTAAGTTGCCTCAAGTAATTACATCCTGCTTTCTTATACTTCTATTTTCAGTTTTTATTATTTCTTGTAAAGGGCAAGACAAAAATGATGAGCGAACAATCCGGAGTATAGATTCAAGTGCTATTTCTCAAGATGCATCAGTCCAGGGAAGTCCAATATATGTAGATCCGCTTTTCTACATAGACGGGCAGCTGTGCCAGCATCTTCGGAGGATATTTCAAGATAGCAATGGGCATCTTTGGTTTGGTACGAATGTCTATGGACTCATGCGCTATGATGGAGATACCCTGGAGTACTTCTCCGAAAATGAAGGATTCGATGGAGGCCGCATAACTGAAATTGTAGAGGATAAAAATGGGCATGTATGGTTTGGCAAATATGGCGGGATAACTAAATATGACGGCGAAACATTTACCGATTTCACCGAGAAAGATGGGCTAATTAATAATGATGTTTTTAGTCTAACAATAGATAGAAATGGAATATTCTGGATCGGTACCCTGGAAGGAGTAAGTCGATTTGACGGTGAAGTATTTACCGACTTTCCAATTCCAAAAATTCATGTTAAGGATACTACATCAAGTTTATCATACAATCGTTTTACTACTATCATGGAAGATAGTCAAGGCACACTTTGGTTTGGTACAGATGGATTTGGAATTTGCAAATACGATGCTCGTCAACCAGATGGAGTTGGACAAGGTAAATCCTTTTCTCATATTACAATAGAAGATGGCCTTAGCGATAATAATGTGGCAGATATATTGGAAGATAAAAATGGGAATATTTGGATTAGCACCATGTTCGGTGGCATAAGCATGTACGATGGTACAACCTTTACAAATTTTACTGAGAACGGTGTAGTAGACGGAATTGAAGTATGGAGTATTTATGAAGATAGATCCGGTAATATTTGGTTCCCTGCTGAAAACGTTGGCGTGTATCGGTACGACACCCGGCTGCCGTACGGGCAGGGTAAGTCATTCACCAATTTCTCCGAAAAGGATGGTCTGAATACAAATGGGATACAGTCCATTTTTGAAGATAAAGAAGGTCGATTTTGGTTTGGAGGCTGGGGAGGACTGTTCCGATATGATCCTTTGATCGAACAGGCTAACAGGAAGCCCATTTTCAGTGTTACAAAGGATGGACCCTGGAAGTAATTGAGATAATATTTAAATAGAAGAAATGTTTCGAAGCAGTTTTTGAAGTCTCAATTCCTCAATTAACTGTTCCTAATACCCAAAGATTTAGTTGCTTAATCATTAAACTTCATCAACAAACATCCTGCAATATGTTGTTTATCAATGCTTTATTAATTTTTTGCTACCATATGATAGTAATAGATTGGCACAATTATTTATTGCAAAATAAAGTATGAATCCAGATTTTTTAATTAACTTTGTATTTCAAAGTACTTTTACTTCATATGCTTATTACTAGTTAAAATAAAAGTTATGACTATCCAGAACAAAAGAGTAATTATTATACTACTCTCAGTGCCGCTTTTATTACTTATTCCATTTATAGCCATGCAATTCACGAGTGAAGTAAATTGGTCGCCCTTGGATTTCGTCATCATGGGTATTCTAATACTCACTGCAGGTTTGATATGCGAGACAGTAATTAGAAAAGTAAAAGATCATAATAATCGAATTGTCTTCTGTGTGGTCATATTAGCCGTCCTACTCCTCCTCTGGGCAGAACTTGCTGTCGGTATCTTTGGGTCTCCCTTTGCAGGAAGCTAAGTATCCCTGTTCTTTATCAGTTTGATGTTTCGAGCATAATAGCCCATAAGACTATGGTGTAAGACTTTATTAAAAGATACCAAAAGCAGATTTTTGTTTTATCTTAGCCTATCTATATTTGCATAAGCATGAAACCTACGGTTGACACATATCTAATGGAAGGTTGTGGACGCTGCCCGATGTGGCGTACACCAAAATGCAAAGTCAACACTTGGAAAGATGAATTAAAGTTATTGAGAAAGATAGTTCTCGATTGTGGATTGACTGAAGAGTTAAAATGGTCTCAACCCTGTTACACATTTCAGAAAAGCAACATCCTCATCATGGCCGCCTTTAAGGAATACTGTGCGCTTGCATTCTTCAAGGGCACCTTGCTAAAAGACACGAAAGACATTCTCGTGTCACCAGGAAAAAGCAGCCAGGCTGTACGGCAACTCCGTTTCACCAATCTCAACGAAATAATAGAATTGGAATCCATCATAAAGTCCTATATCTATGAATCAATAGAGGTCGAAAAGGCAGGCCTCAAGGTGCAATTTAAAAAGAAACCAGAACCGATACCTGAAGAATTACAGCTTGCACTTAACAAAAATCCGTCTTTCAAGTTAGCTTTTAAGTCATTAACTTCAGGCAGGCAAAGAGGATACATTATCCATTTTTCACAGCCCAAGCAATCAAAGACCAGGTTGGCAAGGATCGAAAAATACAAGCAGAAAATTCTCGATGGAAAAGGATTTTTTGATTGAACTATTTGATGAAATTATAACAACAATTCTTCTGATAGTAAAACAAAATGGGTCAAGATACTTAAGAATAAGAAGCACTTACAAAATAAATAAAAATTAATGCTCGTCTTAATTTCTTGGTCATCAAGGCTTATAACTATAATCTAATCATTCGGATTCTGACTATATCACGGTACGATTATAGTTTATTAACTGTATTATTTATCTTTAGTGTATCACAACACTTAATTATAAACTGAATTGACCCTCTATAGTTAAAATGAACAAAATTATCACATTATATCTCATCGAGATCGTCACTTATTACCATATTCTCAAAGATGATTTATAGGCTGAACTTGATCTTATCTTCGAACTATAAAGGTGCACGTAATTCACAATTTGATCGAACTAATCAATTCAGGAATAGACAAATGCAAGTATTTCGATAAACCATAAACATTATGATGCGCTTCTTCAAAAATGTCAAAGATCTAAACTGGAAATATGCTCTTGGTGAAATCTCTCTTATTTTTGTAGGGATTACGCTGGCTATTTGGTTTAACAATTGGAATCAAAACAAAATAGATGGGAACAAGAAAAGTGAGTACTTATTAAATCTAAAAAGCGATCTTGAAGAAGATATAGATGAACTCACTAATTTGATTTCCTCAAATAATACTAGAATCAAAAGAATCGATTTATTTAATGAAATACTGGAAGACAGTTATAACCCAGATATAAGTTGTGATTCAGTACAGAAGTATATGTCCAGTGCCAGTTTTATAAATGTCTTTGTTGGTTCATCAACAGTATTTGAAGATCTCCAGCATACAGGCAATTTAATATTACTTGACAACAAAAGTCTTAAGCGAAGGGTAATGAAGTATTATGCCTCCGCTGAATCCAGAAAAAAATATGAAGATTTGAATTCAAGGTTTCACATAAATACTATTGGCACCTTTTTAAAGAAACAATGGAATACTAAAGCTCTATTCGGACTTGAATCAAACGACAAAGGAAAAATTGATAGTTTAACCTTCGATGATTGCAAAAAAACAATTCAGAATTTAGTTGAATTTAGAAATGATCACAAAATAAAACAGGAACTGAAGAATCACATTAACTTCTCAAATTTTATTATAAAAGGAAATAATGGAGAGTATGAATTAATGAGAGCAGAAGCCAAGGCATTAACTAGCCTGATTGAAAATGAAAGTTAGGATCTAAAAGTTTGTAAATAGACAAATGCGGGTGGATTTATACAGGTTTGACTAACTGAAAATATTATTGATACAAAATGAATATTCTCTTTTAATAAAACCTGAACATTAAGGCAGGATCGTACAAAAGAATTAAATGAAATTTGAATGATTTTAGCTTACTCTTCAATAATTTTACAATACAACCGCCAAGACTTCTTCCGACCACCACCCTCATTATATTTACACTTGAAATAAATAAATAAACAAAAGACACGTCTTGGAAATATCAAAAAGGCAGAAACAATATAGCTGACATGATCTATAAAATATTAAATTTAGATATTATTATAAACTAAATCTAAAATAGAATAATTCAAAATGTCAACAAAACCAATAAATGGAGAGTCATTTTTCTATTATTTCAGTGGAACGCTTCTCATAACCGTAATAATTGCGTTTGGAGCTAATATTTTCTTTAAAAATTATCACTTGACTTCATCCCTTGCCTTGATTATTACACATGGGTTAGCAATGCTCCTGTGGTATATTCTACTTTTTTGGCAGACAAGACTCATTCAAACAAATAATATTGGGATACATAAGAAGCTTGGGATGATGAGTATTGGACTCGCGCTTATAATTATCATATCAGGGATTATGGTTGCAATTATAAATTATCAAGATGAAGGCGAGGCACTTACAATTATGGGGAATTTTTCCGGTATGTTAAATTTCTTAATCTTATACACATTTTCAATCGTTAACAGATTCAAATCAGATAGTCATAAAAGATTGATGATTTTAGCTGGAATTACAATGTTGTCACCGGCCTTGGTGCGAATTTTAAGACTATTTGAAATTAATGATTTTGTGACGCTCCCGTTTTGGTTGCTGTTCATGGTCGTTCTGCCCGTTTACGATTTTAAAAAATTGAAACGAATACATAAAGCCACTTTATTGGGAACCGGTCTTATTCTACTTACCTTAGTAATAAATATAGCCGTAGGAATGTCCAAAACCTGGGAAAATCTTATGAACTCTATTTTTGGTAATTCTTAAAAATAAAGGATAGTTAACATACATTTGAACAGGTCTCAACCAAACACTTTAATAAGGTAGTGTACGTTTTTGACATCGCTTTAATACAACAAGAAAATGGAAAAGTCAGAAAGAAGAAAATTCTTAATAAGCATATTTTCTGTTTTAGGGTCAACAGCCCTGGGTGTGTGGTTATTCAAAAGAAATATTTTAACATGGATTGTGCGTAAGGAACGAGACTACGGACCCGAGATTACACTATCACCAAAATCAGATGAAGATATTTGTATTTTATCATCCCCAATATCTGAAGGACCCTATTACATAAAGTCTCCTTTAAGGAGTGATTTAAGAGATAGCAGAAATGGCAAAGTACTGAATCTTAAATTCAAGATTGTAGAATATCCTATATGCAAACCCATAGAAAATGCTATTGTAGAAATCTGGAGCTGTGATGCTCATGGAAATTATGGAGGATATCCTGAGGGGATAGGCCACAATATTTGGGAAACAGCTAAACTTCTAGAATTTGGTAAAAAGGATCACATTGAACCAACAACAGATCAATTATTCCTTCGTGGCTATCAGAAAACTGACCTGAATGTACATGTCGATTTCACGACCATAGTGCCAGGTTGGTATGACCCGAGAACGCCTCATATTCATTTTAAAATTATTTTGAACGATCAGGAACACTTAACCAGTGAATTGTATTTCGAAAAAGATTTCTGCGATAATTTATTCACCTCTGTATCACCATACAGTCAATATGGAAAATCACCTTATAATTTTAAGAATGATGGATCTTTAGCCGATGTTACCGAAGGGAAAGGTCTTCTATTAAAATGTACAGAAGATTCAAACAGAGCAACTATTGCAACGGCGAAAATTGGGATCAAACTGTCTTAATATCTTATTGTAAACAATATTTTCGTTATGCTACATATCAAGAGAATAAAAAAGAACAGCATACATTCAACAGGGTAAAAATGCATTCCTCCAAGTCCATTGTTTCATATCCGAAAAGTTTCTAATAAGTACAATCATGACAGACCAATCTAAAATAATAATACATATGGTTTCAAGTCTCGACGGCTTTATCGCAAAAAAAGACAATAGTGTTTCCTGGCTTGAAGCACACGACATATACGAGAAAGGGGTTACGCTTACAGAAGAAGATATAACGGCCTTCATCAAGGGGATTGACTGCTATGTTATGGGATCTATAACCTACGAGCATGCACTGAAACTTGGTTGGCCTTATGGTGATGTGCCGGTTATGGTCTTATCAAATAGACATCTGGTGAGCGATAGAAAAAATGTTAAATTTTACTCAGGAGATTTGGCAAAACTAGTGAACGATATTCTAAAACCCCAACATCAAAATACCTGGCTCGTAGGTGGGACCAAGGTTGTAAAGGAATTCCTCCGTCAGAAATTAGCAGACGAAATAATCATTTCAATAATGCCTATCATATTGGGTGACGGTATCTTATTTTTTGATTATGTCGGTGTGGAGCAAAGATTACACTTGAAGGATGTAAAAGGGTATCAGGACGGCATGGTTGAACTCTGTTATGAAATAAAAAAAGAATAAACAACATTATCCAAACACTACCAGATGTCACAATGTGTTAAATACCCGGACAGTATATACTTAAGCTACTAATTGATAATGATAAATATAAACTTTTACGCCTCTCTTCATACACGGAGAAGTTTGAAATTTCACAGAATTCTGGAAACAATCATCAAAATGAAATTATACAACCCATTCACTAATTTTTCTTTGCTATTAATTTTAATATTATTTAGTGCTTCTTGCCAAGGACAAGAAAGGCCAAATGTACATGGGGCAAATCAGCCAACCGAACAAGCACACACTCCCCCACTCTTGCAAAATGTGAAGCCAGATACGGACGCTCAAATAGCCAAATACGTAGTAGAAATATTCGAAGATAAAAAAGGGAGTCTCTGGTTCGGAACTATGTCAAAAGGAGTCGCACGATACGATGCCCGCCTACCGGACGGGCAGGGGCAGAAACTAACTTACTATACTACAGCAGACGGATTAAGCGGCAATACAGTCGCAAGCATAACCGAAGATAAAGAAGGGAATATGTGGTTTGGTACTCATTCTGGCATTTCAAAATATAACGGAAAAAAGTTTACGAACTTCTCAACAAAAGAGGGGTTATGTCATGAGCGTGTCTCCAAAATATTCATCGATAAATCCGACAACATATGGATAGGCACCTGGGGAGGAGTTTGTCGGTTTAACGGCATAACCTTTACCGATTTTCCGCTGCCCAATCCAGATGTTAAGGTACCTGTTTACCAGGAGACAGAGGATTGGGTTACTGAAATCATGGAAGACAAGCAAGGGAACATTTGGTTTGGTCGAAGTGGTTATAGTGCTTGCAGATACGACGGAGATTCTTTCACTCATTTTACAAAGAAGGATGGTCTGACATCCGATTGTGTTCAAACCTTGATAGAAGATAACAAGGGCAACATTTGGTTCGGTTCCAGGGTGGCCGAAAAAGACCATCCGGACACAAGCCTGAGAACCGGGGATGGCGGGCTTAGTCGTTATGACGGTATGGCAATTGTGCAATATCCAGATATAGAAGGACTGAGCAAAAATGATATTTATACCATTTATGAAGATAAATCCGGGAATATTTGGGTTGGTGCATCAGGTGTAGGAGTTTATCGCTATGACGGAGATACTTTCGCGTTATATAAAGAATCTGACAAGAGTGATTTCATTAGTAATTATGGTGTCCAAAGTATTTTAGAAGATAAGAACGGCACGCTATGGTTCGGTCTTTCGGGAGGTCTCTTTCGTTTTGATGGAACGTCTCTTGTTAATGTTACACAGAATGGCCCCTGGAAATGAAAGCTCAAATACAAACCATCCAAATTGAATAATGTACTCAAGACCTGATAATTGTCAAAGAAATTTTTCTTTAATTGGTTCTTAACCTCTTAGAGAGGGTACTAATGACTTTTTCATAAAGTAACAATTGGTTTATTTCTATTTATTAATGAGAAAACGTAAGATTTGCAGGATCAAAAGAAGCGTTGGATGAGCGAGGCGTAATCACGACTTTGGCGTGATCAGAAGTCCTGGGGACATCTGGCTAAGGGCCTGCCGACCTTTGGTGGGAACCTCGATGAGGCTGGCAGCTCAACTACTTGGA
>JAJCYJ010000853.1 GCA_029262975.1 Saprospiraceae bacterium | reverse complement strand
TCATCCCTTTTATATTGCTCTCCGCTTTGTGTCCTGTAAGGCACAAAAGCCCCTTCGGTTGTACCTACTCCGATGGTATATATGTTGAGGCCTATCTCCACTGCATTGGCTGCGGCTTCTACAGCCTCGTCATCATGACTTTCACCATCAGTTAATATGATCATTGCTCTTTGGTTTGCCTTCCCTTCTTCGAATGCCCGGGTAGCAAGTGTAATAGCTTCGCTTATAGCTGTTCCCTGGGTTGAAGCTTGTCCGGTATTGGCACTTGAAACGAATAATTGAGCGGCAGAATAGTCATTGGAAAGTGGCATTTGCAAATAGGCATTACCTGCAAAATAGATAAGACCAAGCCGATTTCCCTTAAGCGCTCTTATGAGGTTTTGGGCAAGACGTTTGCTTCTTTCCAACCTGTTGGGAGAAATGTCTTCTGCCATCATACTTTGAGAAATATCCAATGCTATGAATACATCAGAACTTTTGGCAATGACTTTTTCTTTCTTATTACCCCATTGAGGATTGGCAGATGCCAGAATGAGGCTCAAAAGGGCAGCGAAAATCAGACCATTTTTAATGTGCTTTCTATGAATAGCTTCACCTTTAATAAGACGGGTTAATAAATTTTGATCCCCGAGACTTACCCTCTGCTGCATGATATAATGCTGCGAAATAAGATAAAGAATGATCAGCCCTGGTATTATCCAGAGCCAAATAAGATGCTGGGGGTATTCAAATCTAAACATATAATTTTGCTATGGAATCGTCTTGAATAATGTCATTCTAAGCAATACATCAATTAAAAATAATATCATTCCAAAAAGCAGGAATGGTCTGTATTCATCACTATACCGTTTAAATGTAGTGATTTCCATTTCTGTTTTTTCCAGTGCATCTATTTCGCTATATATCGCATTCAGACTTTCGGCATCTGTAGCCCTGTAATATGTCCCACCGGTAAGGAGGGCAATCTCATTTAATAATCGTTCGTCAATCTCAACATTAGCCATACCAAATATATAGCGGCCATCACTTCTTCTTTGCACAGGACTCAAAGCTTGACCTCTCGAACCGACTCCGATTGTATAAACTTTAGTATCAAGTTCTTTAGCAATCTCGGCAGCAGTCATTGGTTTGATATAACCACTGTTATTCACGCCATCAGTAAGCAAGATGATTACTTTACTTTTTGCTTTACTTTCCTTCACCCGATTTACCGCAGATGCAAGGCCCATTCCTATAGCTGTACCATCTTCTAAAAGACCACATTGCAATCCATCCAGAAAGTCCTTTACGATCCTATGATCTGTGGTGAGTGGGCATTGTGTATAACTTTCGCCAGCAAAAACGACCAGACCAATCCTGTCGTATAGTCGCTTATCAATAAAGGACTTGGCAACTTCTTTACTTACACTCAGCCGGTCAGGCTGAAAATCCTGAGCCAACATACTACTGCTGATATCCATCACCATCACAATATCAATTCCTTCTGCTTTTACTTCTTCTTCTTTTAAGCTCAACTGAGGTCTGGCAAGTGCAAGGACTAGTGCTATGAATGCCACCATACTCAATATAGGAAGATAAGGATATAGCCTGGTCCGGATAGACACCAATCCCCGTATCGGCTTTGTCGATGATATTGTCAGATAAGTCTGCTGATCTTTTAATCGCCAAAAATGCCACCATATTAAGACTGGCAAAAGAAGTAGCAAGTACAACCACCAACTATTTATAAATTCTATATTTCTAAACCAATTGATCATTACATCTACTTCCTTATGTCTGTGTCAGAATCAACAGCTTCATCTGATTGTTCTTCTAAAGGGTCATCATTAGACAGATGACCTCCCTCAATAACGGCATCTTTTATATTTTCAAAATGCACCTTATTTTCCCCTGATATTCTAATTTTTCTCGTATTGTCGGCGGTACGATTGACAAAATCGACAGCCTCGGTCATAAATGATTGATGGATATTTTCATCAGGTTTTGCTTTCGCAAATTTTACGAGATCTGCAACATGTAAAATTCTATTAAGGGATGTGACATCGTTTTTATCGGAAAGTTCTTGTGCAAGAATTCTTACAATCTCATCGGTTGTAGATTCTAAAGCAGCAATACCATATCGCCCTTCTAAATATTCCCTGATTATATGAGTAAGTTCAGATTGATATGTCTTTATTTCACCTTTTTGCCAAAGCTCCCTATCATTTAATTCAGATAATTTTTCTGCTGCCAAAAGATGGGCAGGTATGTAAATATCGGGCTCGGCTGCTTTTTCAATTCCACCTTTAAAGCGTTGATAATACCTCGTATAAAACCAATATCCCAATCCAAAACAAATGGCTACGACCACGATTATGAGATATACCAGGTAATCCGTAATATTTGCAGGTTCTTCCTTTATTTGTTTTATAGGAGCCATTGTCAGACTGTCCTGTGGTATCCCTGACTCAACTGGTGGAGCTACGTAAATGGATAAAAATTGTAGCGCACTAAATATATCCTGAACCCCGCCTATTGTATAGAGAACCGTAGGATACGGAACAATTATATCACCGGGATCCCATAAACGGATGCTAAAAGAATTTTCTAATAACAAGGTGTTTCCTGAAGAAGTAGATTTCCATTTTAGTTCAGATCCGGCTATCATTTGATCGCCATTGATATCGTCCCAACCCCCGTCTGAGGTTATTTCATAATCTGCAACCTTAGGAGAATTATCAGAGTCATTGCCCGTATTATCCCTTACACGTATGAGTTCATTTAGGCTGAACAATGAATCTAAAAATATTCTAGACACTCCTAAAACTTCAACATTTTTATCTACTTCAATAGAAAGATTTAAAATCACTTCGTCTCCTATTGTTATCGTATCACGATCAAATGATAAGGCTCTATTTACCTGAGTATGAGCATTTAGATTTATAAGCAGTACTCCAATTATAATCCAGAAAAATCTCATTTCTTATGACGGTTTTTAAAAAATTTCATGAGATTCTTTACGTAATCTTCTTTTGTGTTAATCGTTAATATAGATGCACCCGTTTTCTGAAAGGCATTAAAAAAATAGGCCGTTCTTTCTTCAAAATGATCTGCATACATTTTCCTTATCCTTTTAGAAGACGTATCGACAAGTTGTTTCAATCCCGATTCAGAATCTTCCACATTGATAAGACCTACATTGGGCAGGCGGGCTTCAAGATCATCATATACTCTTACGCCAATAATGTCATGCTTCCTTGCGGCGATTTTCAAAACTGTATCATAGTCTGTATCCATAAAATCAGACAATACAAAAGCGATACTTCTTTTTTTAATTACGTTATTCAAATATTTAATAGCTTCACCGACATTGGTGCCACTACCCGATGGTTCAAAATATATCAACTCTCTTATAATTCTAAGTAAATGATTTCTCCCTTTCTTCGGAGGAATGTATTTTTCAACGGAATCAGTAAATAAAATAGCCCCTACTTTATCGTGATTTGTTAATGCTGAAAACCCAAGTGTAGCACAAATTTCAGTATTTATTTCACTCTTAAATTGATTTACGGTGCCAAAAAATGATGACCGGCTCATGTCCACTAAAAAAATAACTGTTAATTCACGTTCTTCCTCAAATACCTTTACATGCGGGTCTCCGCTTCTGGCCGTTACATTCCAGTCTATATTTCGAATATCATCACCATATTGATAGTCTCTGACCTCACTAAATGACATACCACGACCCTTAAAAGTGCTACTATATTCACCAGAGAAAAGATGCTTACTCAGCTCTTTCGTCTTGATCTCAATCTTTCTGACTTTTTTCAGTATTTCCGCTGTGGTAGTCACGATTAGATTTTATTATTTATTAAATTAGAAAGTGATTTATTGTCTATAAATCCTTCTATCTCGGAATATGGAATATTGATAGATCTCCGGCCATAAATAAGATTATAATCTGTGAAAAAAATAATGCCACTTGTAGTGAAGTTGAAATGCGTAAATGGGTCGTCTCTTAGAATATTTCTAATTAATAAATCTTCCTTCAGAATTACGCGACGTTTTTTATTCTCAATCACAGTTTTTAGATAATACAAAAAATCAAAATCCTTTTCCCATATATCTTTCAATTTAAAAAATCTACTCTTGTTCCGATCAAAAGTAAATGCAACAGTTTTAAGCCTTGGGTGTTGTGTACTGTTAAACATTAAAAAACCACTTATAATATTTTCGTTTATCAATGAAATATAGAAATCTCCTATAGCTCTATTTTCAAATCTGTTGTCTGGATGGCTTTCTTCATATACTGGGAGTGCATTTTTAAAACTACTCAATTGCTCCTGTACAATTTGATCTATGTAAAAATCAAATTCCTTGTCTCCGATATAGGGAAATGAGAAATTATAAAACCATTCAAAATGATGATCATTTTCGTTCTTGATTGCTATTTCTTCCGCATACTGAAAATATCGATCTGCGGCACTAACCACTCGATCCGAAATAGATAAGCTGTTCTTTTCATTATGCACATCATAATACTGACAGGCATAAAGAGCTCCCTGACAATAATAATTTTGCCATCGAAGTCTGAGATTTTCCTCCGTTGAAACATTCAGGTTCTCACGATCCTGCCATAGCAACAAATGATCAAAATTCATTTCATTCTTAACAGTAAAGACTTTTAAGCGATTGTCCGGAGTATAATGTTCTCGTCCCGTAAAAGTGTAGCTTCTTTCCTGATTATGACTTTGCCACATCAGATCAACTCTTTGTCCTTTTATCGATCCAAAAAGCAGACCAGATACTCTTGCATGTTCATCATATTCATAAAATTCTAAGGAATTGTCTGAACATGCTCCTTCAAGTTTTATTAATTCTGAGCTATTCCCTAATCTAAGTAGACCACTACATTCATCTTCTTTTTTGGCAATAAATAATTCTGCTGGCACAGAGTGATCAAAATAACCGATTACACTTCTTTGCTCTCCTTCCAAGTAGTCCATTTGGCTCTTTTCTACTACTTCTATGTCATGATCCTGACCTGCCATGGATATACATGCCACAGTTATAATGGTCATCGTCGAGAATAGCTTGTATAAAGTCATACTCGTTTATGGTACTTCGACCTTACTTAAGATTTGGGTAATG
>JAJCYJ010000852.1 GCA_029262975.1 Saprospiraceae bacterium | reverse complement strand
TTGCTGCGGCTTTAGTCGGTCATTCGACAATGTTGCTGTCACGTATCATGCTTACTAATAATGATGTTGAAAGTAAAGAAGAAAGCACGATAGATCTTGTCTCGATAATGGGTGGAATCGTTGCTGGATTATCAACGGCTTTTGCATCCTCTATTTGGTTTTCTGCGGTAGAAGGAGAAGTATATGCCATGTCCACCTTTTTCACAGTTCTTACGGCCTGGGCTGTTATCAAATGGTATGCACTTCCAAATGAGAAAAATCATGACAAATGGCTTGTTTTTTCTGCATTTAGCGCAGGACTCAGTGTTGGTGTCCACTTGTTAAGTCTATTAACTTTCCCGGCGCTCGCCCTTCTTATATATTTTAAAAAGTCTAAAACAAAAAATTGGGGAGGAGCTTTGATTAGCACTATTGCAGGTATGATCACGGTCCCACTCATCCAAAAATTAATTATCGTTGGTATTCCGGCCATGTGGAAATCGCTTGATGTCTTTATGGTTAATACTGTCGGTGCTCCTTTTAACTCGGGTATTGTGCCGACACTTTTAATTATTGGCGCCATTTTTTATTTTGTCTTTAAATATGCTCACAAGCATGGCAAACACTGGCTTCAGATCACTACCATGTCTGCCTTAATGATTACAATAGGTTACTCTATGATCGGTATCGTAGTCATCAGAGCTAACGCAGATACACCGGTAAATATGAATGTCCCAAGTGATCCGACAAGATTACTTCCTTATCTAAACAGAGAGCAATATGGTGAGCGGGCTTTATTATTTGGCCCTAGTTATGAGGCATCTCCGACAAGTTATGACAGAGAGAAGAGGCATGGTCGGGTTGATTTTCCTCCATTTCACAATAAAAATACCAACGCAGATTATGAGTATGTAGACGAAAAAATAACTCCTCAATATAAAAGCAGCGATAAGATGTTCTTTCCGAGGATTGGGCACGCTGAGATGGGTAGACCGACGGTATACAAGCGTTGGCACGAGTATATGTTTGCTGGCAAAGCAACCCCTTCATTTGCTTTTAATCTGGCTTTCTTCTTGAAATATCAGGTTGGCTGGATGTATACAAGATATTTTATGTGGAATTTTGTTGGCCGCCAGAATGGATCTCAGGGATTTTATGAATGGGACAAATCTGAAGGTCATTGGGAGTCAGGAATAAAATTTGTAGATGAAGCAAGGCTATACAATATGGATGAAGAGCCTGAAACCATGAAAAATCATAAGGCGAGTAACAATTATTACTTTCTGCCTTTTATATTCGGACTGATTGGTTTCTTTTTTCATGCGTTCAGGCGAACGAAGGATTTTTCTGCTCTGCTCATGCTCTTTTTGATAACTGGTTTAGGCATAATACTTTACACCAATCAACCCCCAAATGAACCTCGTGAAAGAGATTATGTCCTGGTCGGTAGCTTTTTTACTTTTTGTATTTGGATAGGTATGTCTGTTCCTGCCATGTATACTATGATTCGTGAGCGATTTTCTGTCAAAGGGATTCCAGTCGTGGGATTGGTCTCTATGCTCGCATTGACAGCTCCATTTATAATGGCTTTTGAGAATTTTGATGACCATAGCCGAAAAGAACATTTTGCATCAAGAGACTATGCTAAGAATTTTTTGAATTCTGTCGATGAAAATGCCATCATCTTTACTTATGGGGATAATGATACTTATCCATTATGGTATGTTCAGGAAGTAGAGAATGTACGTCGTGATGTAAGAATTGTAAACCTCAGTTTGATAGCCGTTGACTGGTATATTAATAAGTTAAAAAGGAAAGTTAACGATGCTCCTCCTTTAAAATTGACGATACCAGCTGAATCTTATAGGGGAAATAAGCGCAATCAATTGCCCTTTCTTGGCAATGAAACACGCCCAATGCCATTACTCGATGCATTGAAGTTTATGGGAGAACGACATCCGCAAAATGCGGGGTCCTTTATGTTAGAATCATATATTCCTACAAGGGAATTTTATATCCCTACTAACTATGAGGCTGCACAGCGCTTAGGCATGTACAATCCTGCTGATTCTGTTGCAATTGAATCAGAAATCAGAATATCTTTCTCTGCGAGCAAATCCTGGCTAACCAAAGATGACCTTGCTGTATTGGATGTCATTGGATCAAATATCTGGGATCGTCCCATTTATTTTGCCACCACTTGTCAGAACAGTAAGCTATTAGGAATGAATGATTATATGCAATACGAAGGTCTGGCCCTTCGGATAGTACCGATAAAGACACCAAGTGATCGTTCATTATCCATTTATGGAAGTGGTCGCGTGGCTACGGACAAAGCCTATGCTAACATTGTGAATAAATTCGTCTGGGGCAATTTTGACAAGAAAGAATTGTTTGTCAATAATTCATATGCAGCAGCTATTCAGGCCCATCGAATGGTGATGATCAGGACGTCTCAAGAACTTTTAGAACAAGGTCAGGCGCAAAAGGCAGTCGATATTGTAGATAAGTATTTTGAAGGATTCCCTCATTTTAACTTCCCATATAATGCTGAAATTATCTCACTTATTAATGTCTATGTACAAACGAGACAAAATGATAAGGCAATAAAGCATTTGAGATTGTTAGCCACAGAGACCGTTGATTATCTTAGCTTTTACGAGAGTATTGATCCTAATGTACTTCAGTCCAGTTTTGCTCAGGATCTTGGGCGAAGGCAAAATTCTGTAGTGAATATTTTGAGCCTTGCTAATTCAATCGGAGATGATGCCTTCAAACAAGAAATGGAAACATTACTTGGCAAATATCGTACGTCCAATATACCAAATTAACGAGCTATGAAAAATAAAATAGCAATCGGTGGCGATCATGCCGGATATGAATTAAAAGAAAAAGTAAAGCGTCATCTTTCAAGTTTGGATATTGACATTATAGATCATGGACCTTACTCTGGAGACTCTGTTGATTATCCAGACTTTGTTCATCCCGTCTGCAATGACCTTCTTACGGGAACCGTAGAATTAGCAATTCTGATTTGCGGAAGCGGTAATGGCGTAGCGATGACTGCCAACAAATATAAAGGTATCCGCTGTGGCCTATGCTGGACTCCCGAGTTAGCGAGGCTCACGCGCCAGCACAACAACGCCAATATCCTTGCGCTTCCAGGCCGGTTTATCGAAGAATCAATGGCCCTGGACATTGTCGATCAATTTTTGAATAGTGAATTTGAAGGTGGCAGACATCAGAGAAGGGTCGATAAAATTACACCTGATATACATTTTCTTTGTTAAGAACGGTTCTT
>JAJCYJ010000851.1 GCA_029262975.1 Saprospiraceae bacterium | reverse complement strand
TCCCTGTACGTATATAATCAAAATGCTTTTTAAAATATCTTCTTTTTTCAAGTACAGAATTTCCTTTTATATCGGGCAATCCTTTTACAGGAATGCGTAACGGTTCGCCTCCTGTATGCATGTCCACTACTTTTATTTCATTCCAATGTTCCTTTGGGTTCCATTGCCAGCCTTCCAATAATTCATTCATCCGATTACAAGTTGACATGTGTTCCAGATCCAAGTTTGATCGCTCTTTCATATAGTGTTGCAGCAAGAGCCAGGTCAAATGCGGCCATTCCTACTGACTTGTATACATTGCATTCTTCCATCTTTAATTTGACAGCGCCGTTCAACAGCTGACCTAGTTCAATGATCTGATCATTTTCAAAATAACCTTTGATCACAGCATTAATCACATCCCCTACTTCTCGTTTGGCGGTATTCGTATCTATTATAAGATATTTCGAATGCTCATATACGGAATCAGGAAGTTCTTGCATATCTTTTCTAAATGACCCGATACTAATAAATTTTTTATTTTTTATAAGTTTTGAATCATTAGAAAAAACTGGTTTATTAGAAGTGGTACAAGCATAAATCACCTCCGAATTCCTAACTACTTCATCGGCTGATGCACACCAAATAATTTCTAATTCCGGACATGCTTCAGATACGCGATTTTTATAACTTTCAAATTTGTCCGGCGACCGAGAATAACAATATACCCTTTCAAATGGTCTGGTCGTCTCAGCTAATATAGTTTGCCAAACACCTTGTACCCCGCACCCGATTACGCCTAGTATCTTATGGTCTTCATTGGTAATAATACTCATACCAAGAGCTCCTACAGCAGCCGTTCTTAATGCCGTAATCATACCCGCATCCATAATGGCAAGAGTCTCACCGCTCTCCATTTTATTGAGGATAACACTTCCCGATACTATTGGCATTCCGACTTTCTTGTTAGAAGGCAAAACGGATACAAGCTTAGTGCAGTAATATTTGCTGCCAATAGCCGGCATTAACAAGTATGTGAATTGCTCATCTCCGATATGCATTCGATCTGGCACATCATATGCTCCTGAGGAATATTGAATAAATCCATCTCTCACCGATGATATGATCTCTGCAGGTTGGATTAAAGAAAGTATCTGGTCTGCACTTAATACAAGCATAAGGCGAAGATAATTAATGCAATCCAGCTAATCTATTTGTTGCAATCATTGGCCCTGGTACATATACTCCCAGGCACTTTTATAGGTTCCATGCCGTTCAAAATGTTCTGCCAGATTCAAATACATAGCATCATTTCCAAGTGTACTCATATCCCCAACAACAACAAGTTTATAACGTGCACGAGTTAAAGCTACATTGAGTCTTCTATAATCTCTAAGAAACCCAATATTCCCGTCTTCATTAGATCTTACCAGCGAAATGTAAATAACATCCTTTTCCTGGCCCTGAAAGCCATCTATACTATTGACCATAATATCAAGAGATCTCAAGACTTCATCATCACTAATATTTTCTCGGATTTGGCTTACTTGTCGTGCATACGGACTGATAATTCCTACGGATATTTCAGAAGAAATCAAATGTGGAATTGACAAGATATGCTCACGAATCATATGATATTCACCTTCATTGGAGAGACTGCGATGATTGCTACTTCTTTCTTCTTCGAATCCACATCCACTTGTATCTATAAAAGTAATTATTTCGTGATCATCTTTTATCTTTCGTTGACTTACAAAATCCGCTGAATTAAGCCTGCCCTCATAAAAATGTTCATTGCTAAAAGCAAGAATTTCATCATTCATACGGTATTGAGTGTCCAATAAGAATGATGCTTTTAAATGGTCAGTCATTCGATCCAGGATCGTCTCAGGTAGTCCTAATTTTATGGCTTCATCCGATTTTACAGTGGGAGGCAATTGTAGGTGATCACCTGCGATAATGGTTCGTTTGCCCTTAAGCATAGCCACCCAACTTTCCGCTTCCAGGGCTTGAGAACCCTCGTCTATTAGGACTGTATCAAAATTCCATCCTTTAATGGTTGAATGGGCACAACCTATAAGTGTAGCACAAATGACTACTGTATCTTCCATAATTTGATCGACCAGTCGATATTCTAATTCTTTCGCCCATTTGTAGAGTTCACGTGCCTCACGTATAAAGGCATATCTATCTTTCTTTTGCTGAGGGCCAAATTTTCGTTTGAATTTACCAGCTTCTTTTTTAGCTGTTTCTGCTTCAATCTTAACTTGTTTTATATGCTGCCAATCTTTATGATTCCTGACTTTTTCGTCCAGGCAGAGATGTGATATATTATCCCCTATACGGCTTACATTGCCTATTCTTAGCACCGGAATTCCCTGTATGCTTATGTGTCTGGCCAATAAATCAACTGCATTGTTGCTGGGAGCTGCTACTAATATTTTCTTTTCCGTTTGTGACAGCGTTTCTACCAGCGATACTAATGTAGTTGTCTTACCAGTCCCAGGTGGACCATGGATAATAGCCAAACGCTCAGCGGATAGCGCTCCATTTACTGCTGCAACTTGCGATAGATTTAAGTTCTTACGATTCGCGATAGACTGATTCAAGGGTAGCTCACGTTGAACAAATGACCGAGTCGAAATACCCGACTTTAATTCTAAAATCGCTGGATCTGCGGAATTTTTTACTTGCCCTATAGTGTCAATCATCACCCTGTATGAGCGATCATCATATATTAATTCTATACCACATTGTTCCTGCTGAAAGGAACTATCTCGCATGAGTGAATCGTCATTAAGAATGATTCTTACCCTCTTTCGCGTCGCAAAAGAGATGCTCCCTCTATATTCTTTACGTTCTTCACCTCCAGTAAAGAAAACCGCACTTGCGCCTTCTTTGAACGAGTTACGTTCTGCTGAAGATGATAACTTCAATGGACTGACTTCTAATTCGACCTTTTCAGCCAAACTATAATGCATCTTGTCAACTTGTACCGGGTACCAAAGTATACCTCCGGCTATTCGTTCCTTATACGATTTGGAATAGGACAACTCCCTAAAATATGCTTCTTCGTGTCGGCGTTCGCAATCGAGCGCCTGAAGCATTTTCTCAAATCGTTCGGACATAAGCTTCTGTGGTATTAGTTCATCACGAGCTTAGAATTGGAAGATCGTTTTCGATCATTTTCTTTTAATAAAATCTTACGGATGCGAATACTTTTTGGCGTGATTTCGACATATTCATCTTCTTGAATATATTCCATGAATTCCTCAAGCGAAAATAGAGTCGGTGGCGCTAATCTTACTTTGTCATCTGCACCGGAAGATCTCATATTCGACATTTTTTTTGCCTTAATGAGGTTTACGCAAAGTTCAGAGTCTCGGGTATGTTCTCCGACTACCTGTCCTTCATATATTTCAGTGCCAGGGGCGATGAAAAAACGACCTCGGTCTTGAAGTTTATCCAAAGCAAAAGCTACAGAGACACCTGTCTCTAGTGACACCATCGCTCCCTTATTTCGACTCGGAACTTCCCCTTTCCACGGTTCAAATTCTTCAAATCTGTGTGCAATAATCGCCTCACCAGCTGTGAGATTCATCAATGCTGTGGTTAATCCTATCAGTCCGCGTGAAGGAATTTTGAATTCCAAATGGGTCATATCTCCTTTGGGAATCATTACGGCAAGTTCTCCTTTACGTTGAGTGACTGCTTCTATAACTTTACCACTAACGGCCTCCGGCAAATCAATGTACAAAGCCTCAATCGGCTCATGTTTGATACCATCTATTTCTTTAATAATTACTCTTGGTTTACCCACTTGTAGTTCATACCCTTCCCGACGCATAGTTTCTATAAGAACTGAGAGGTGCATGATCCCCCGTCCAAAGACATTAAATGAATCAGGTGATGGAGTTGGTTCCAACCGTAAAGCAAGGTTCTTTTCTGTTTCTTTCTCCAATCGTTCCTTCAGATGTCTTGATGTAACAAACTTGCCATCTTTTCCAAAAAACGGGCTGTTGTTAATCGTGAAGACCATACTCATAGTTGGCTCATCTATAGGGATAGGTGGTAGTGGCTCAGGATGTTCGGCTGGGCAAATTGTATCACCAATCTCGAATTGATCTATACCTGTTACGGCACATAAATCACCATTTTCGACCTGATCTGCCTTTACTTTGCCCAATCCGCTAAAAACAAATATTTCCTTCAGCTTTATTCGCTTACTTTGTCCTTCTCGATCTACCAAACATAATGGTGTGCTGCTATCCAAAGATCCTCGATGCACTCGTCCAATTGCTATTCTTCCCACATAAGAGCTATAATCTATTGTAGTAATTTGCATTTGCAGGGCTCCTGGATTTACTAGTGGAGGATCTATATGTGATATAATTTTGTCTAATAAATAACCAATGTCAGTACTGGGATTTTGCCAGTCTTCCCCCATCCAATTATGCTTCGCTGAACCATAAACAGTTTCAAAGTCTAATTGCTCTTCTGAGGCATCAAGATTAAACATTAGTTCGAAAACGTCCTCCTGGACTTCATCAGGGCGACAATTTTCCTTATCTACTTTATTTATGACCACAATTGGTTTCAAACCCAATTCGAGTGCTTTTTGCGTTACATAGCGCGTCTGTGGCATTGGACCTTCGAAGGCATCGACAAGTAACAATACGCCATCAGCCATATTAAGTACTCTTTCCACCTCTCCACCAAAGTCTGCGTGACCTGGTGTATCGATCAGATTAATTTTTGTGCCCTTGTACTGTACACTTATATTCTTGGCAAAAATGGTAATCCCTCTTTCGCGCTCAAGATCATTGCTATCCAGAATTAATTCACCCTCTGGGATCTTGTCATCCCCGCTCTCACAGTAGTGAATAATCTTGTCTACAAGCGTCGTCTTGCCATGGTCTACGTGGGCAATAATAGCCACATTACGAATATCCTTCATATGTTCCTGAAAATTGGCGCAAAGCTATGATTTATAAGAATACCATGTGGATTTAATTTCCAGTTCGAAAAGGTTAAAATGGAGTGAATAATCCAAATACTATGTTAATCCCTAATACGCCCCCATAAAGTATCAGCATTGCAAGCATCATAATACCCAGAAACTTAAAACACGATTTTAACTGAGAAAACGCCTCTGTGAGTATTTGGTTATCTAATGTTCTAATTGCTTCACTCGTTCGCACCGAAAAGCGATATAAATAAAGAGTTGGGAAAAAGTAAAATAATGCAATAGACAGATAGAACACAGTTATTATGCCACCTCCAATCATGCCGGCAAAATCTTCCGCATTTGGGTTAGTACTTAATAATGAAGTCATAATTGTACCGGCAAATAATGAAATGATCACAAGGAGACCAACGAACACAAATCCAACAATAGCTAAAATTTTAGCCCATTTTGCAGTCTCTATTAAATATCTCTTCGCAGTTTCGGTCACTACAAATGCTTCACCTATATTACTGTCAAGAAGTTCGTCATGCTCCATAATTTAATCATTTTGAGCAATATATGATAATCTTAGATAATATAAAAAATTAGTGTCAATACTTAAATAACTCAGCATATGCGGTACCTGTGCCTAAAAATAATTCGCATTTCAGTTGTCATCATTTTTGAATTTTTCAAAAAAATAGACAGCTGGAGTAATTCCTGGAATAATAGCCTGAGACTGAAATCCATTACACTCAAGAAGCAACATCTCCAACGCGGTGAATGCGAAGAAATGAAGTGTATACTTTGGCGGCTCAATAAAATTCTGCTTTTTTCTTTTTTCATTACTTCATGTTATTCAGTTAATACGTCATCATTTGAGGATGACGTCTATCTGAACCAAATCCAGGTCATAGGCAGTCATAACAGTTATAAGCAAGCTATCCAATCTGAGCTGTTACAAATAGTCTTGTCGCGTGACAGCCAGGTTATTCACTTAGATTATGCCCATCTCCCGATAGTCGAACAATTAAATCTTGGACTCCGGAAAATTGAAATTGACATATATCATGACCCTGAGGGTGGCCGATATGCCCATCCTGGGGGTAATGAAATTTTAAAAGAACAAGGAATCGATGTACTTCCCTTCCAGGTCTCTGAACTTACACAACCTGGATTTAAAGTATTCCATGTTCAGGATGTAGATTTCAGATCACATTGTTATTTGTTGGAAGAGTGTCTTAAGGACATTAAGAACTGGTCTAACGGTCAGCGGGATCACATACCACTTATTATCACGATAAATGTTAAGTCAGACCCGCCAAAAGAGCACGATATGATCATCCCCTTGCCCTTTACAACTGAGGTATATGATGAACTAGACAAATTATTCGTACGAATTTTTGAAGAAGATAATATCATAAAACCATCTGATATTAAAGGCAAACACCACTCTACCAATGAAGGCATGCTTCGCTCAGGATGGCCATCACTGGCAAATAGTAGAGGCAAGTTTCTAATTGTCTTAGATGAACCCATGAGGAAGATCAATACGTACCTAAGTGATAAATCGACAGCAGACAGGGTTATGTTTGTCAATGCACCACCTGGCCATCCTGCTTCTGCTTTTATTATAGCAAATGATCCGATAGCACAGGAAGAAGAAATTAGAAAGTTTGTTACTGAAGGTTATTTAGTAAGAACCAGAGCAGATGCAGATACTCAAGAAGCGAGGACTAATGACTACACACGATACGAAGCAGCGAAGCGGTCCGGAGCGCAATTTATAAGTACGGATTATTACTATAAAACAGACGCACACCCTGACTTTGTGATTCAGTTTGCTGATAGCACCTATGTTCGATGCAATCCCGTGATGTCTAATGTTAAGTGTCAATTATATTTAAATAAAAATAAGGAGAAATGGGATTTATGAAAGCCAGCTTGTATTATAAATCTGATAATATTTTGGGTGAGGGCCCCATCTGGGATCACAGAAGTCAAGAACTGGTGTGGGTAGATATTGACGGAAAGACTTTGAATTTTTTAAAAAATCCTACAGCTGCAATTGAGCAACATATTTTTCAATTAAAAATTGGATTTGCAGCATTAGCAGAAGAAGATATATACGTAGTTGGATTAGAAAATGGCCTTTACAGATATAATCGAAGGGATCACTCATTATCTATACTTACTGATCCCAGTCTGCATCGTGAAGGACTCAGATGGAATGATGGCAAAACTGGGCTGGATGGCTGTATTTGGGGAGGTACTATGGCGGTAGACCAAACTTTATATCAGGGGTCATTATATAGACTGGATCGCAATCTAAATTTGAAAAAAATGTTGGCCCATGTCAGCATATCTAATGGTCTTGCCTGGAATAGTGATCTTGGCAAAATGTACTTTGTCGATTCACCCCTGAGGAGTGTACAAACTTTTCAATATAAGAAAGGTGATCCAGAGATAGGTGTACCAGATTTTACTTTCAATACCCATGAAGATATGGGATATCCGGATGGTATGACTATCGATGAAGATGGTATGTTATGGATTGCTCATTGGGATGGTGCATGTATCGGACGCTGGCACCCTGGGACGGGACAATTAATTACAAAAATAGATATTCCTGCACCAAGGGTCACATCGTGTATCTTTGGTGGCCAAGGATTTTCAACACTTTTTGTATCAACAGCCAGGACAGGACTCAGTAAAGAACAATTAGAAAATTATCCATTATCAGGTTCACTCTTTACAATTGATACTAACACCAAAGGTCTTGAACCGCCGATTTTTTCATTCTAACTTACTACAATTTTTTTTGTTAGTTCTGACCTAGAAAATTTATCAAATTATAAATTCTATTGAGGAGAAATTATGGTGTGATACTTTTGGTTTTTGATTATTTCTTCCTTATCCATTAACATTTTTCTAAATTTTCCCTGAACGAACATCTCAGCCTGATCCTTGTAATGCGGGCTAAGTACATTACCTGATTGACCAGTTGGTAATATGCCCCATGAATTATTATCAAGGTCAGACAGATCAATAGCCCTTCTGCTAGATGGGCCCGCTTTTACTTTATAGTGACCATCCTCTGAAGTTATAAATTGATAATTATTTATCACTTCAGTACCACCAGGAACTGGTAAAGGTCCGACATTGAAATATGATCTGATCGTTGCATTTCCATCAAATGAATGAGGGTGTTCTAAAGTATGAACCTTGTCCCAAGTCCAGGTCAAAATGTCTCCTCCGAGTTGTTCTTTTAATTGTAATAAAGTAGTGGAAAGAGCTTGATCAATTATATCGTTTTTAGTTTCCTTATCTTTGGTACGAATGTCATCCCACCATGGAGATGCGTTGTTGGCGATCATCGGCTGAATACTCCTCTTCATGAGATGAGTTCCATTAAAAGTACCCCATCTATCCTCTAGTTCGTCTCCCGTCATTAATTGCATCACGTGATAAATCAACTTGACATATATAGTTGGAGCTACTTCATTTACATGATAAGCTCCATTCCAATCAGAAAGAATATGAACAATCTCCTGAACATCCTCAGAAAGATTTGAATCTTCAAGATCAATGAGTAAGGAAGCGACGATTTCAGGGGCATTATCAGAGGTAACATCCAAGAGCATTGTTTTAACGTCTTCAATCGTCCAGTCATTCTTCGCTGACAGAAGGTTAGATATACGTCTGCCTCTATCCTCCGGCAGATAATATCCCGGATGTCTAACGGAGTCGTGACTTAATGATTGATTATTAGCGCTATAAACATATCCCCATTTGGGATTAATTGCTTGTGGATTATCATTAAAATTATAATATTCATGGATGTCATCTTTGCCAGTGGCGCCATCGAGTATCATTTTTGAATTTACATGACCCGGCCTTTTCGGTAGTTTCGCTGACGCCCACCAGGCAACATTTCCTTCTACATCTCCATACATAATATTTAATCCTGGAGCATGAATCAGCGAAGCACCTTTTCTAACACCTTCCATCGTTTTACTTGAAAGAATCAAATATGACGCTTCGAAAATGTCAAGAGGAAATTTTTGATAGACCCACCACATTGAAACAGGGTCTGTGTTAGACAAATGTGCAACTACATCTGATATTATAGGCCCGTGACGCGTCTGACGAACTTCCATCAAAACTTTATCACTTCCATTTACTATAATCTCCTCATTTCGCAATTCGAAATCTTCCCAGTGATCCACTGCCCAATACTGATTTAGATTATCTGGATTGGCACGCTCTCGGTAGTAGTCAAGATCATCATTTTCAAACATGGTAAGACCAATAGCATGGTGTCTATTATGTCCAATCTGAGCAAATGGAAAGCCTGCCAGGAAATTTCCATAAACAGAAAAGTCGGGGGATTCAAGATGTGCTTCATACCACACTGAAGGTTGTGAAAATCCAATGTGAGGATCATTAGCCAAAATGACATTCCCAGAGGCGGATTTCTCTTTGCCAATCACCCAACTGTTGCTGCCGATTAATTCCGGAGCAGGCAATGATTGGATAATTTTATCGACGTGCATAGAAATTGGAGAATAGTCAGGAGCTATATCACTGTTAATAGTGACTGATCCTGAGGCGACATGAATATCCAAAGCTTCCAAATATTCTTGACCAAATTTGTGTTGGATAAAATCAACAATTGGTTCTGTACGATGTGA
>JAJCYJ010000850.1 GCA_029262975.1 Saprospiraceae bacterium | reverse complement strand
TCCTCTGCAGGTAACCTTTGGTTATTGGGTGAAATGAGAAGTGATATTTGGGGTGGTCGTACATATGAGTCAGCATCTAATACAGCTTTGATAGAATCCAATATTTCAGAATCTACTGCACCTTTTAATGGTTGGGCAGATTTATACACCAGAATACATAGGATAAATGACTTTTTGCTAAATGCGCCTAATGTACAGTTTGTTAATGTAGCGGATCAAAATCACTTGTTGGCTCAGGCATATGGTTTAAGGGCGCTGTATTACTATACTTTACTAAAAACCTGGGGTGGTGTACCAATTATTTTAGAGCCTGTGGGCACAATAGATCCAGCGAACCTGAGCGAACCGCGGGCATCACAAGATGAGGTAATGAATTTGATAAAGGCTGATATTGAAACCTCCTTAAGCACATTTGGAACGGACGATAGCTTTTGGGCAGGCAATAGAAATTTTTGGTCTAAAGCCGCGACATTGGCATTGAAAGGTGATGTCTATATCTGGTCAGGTAATTTACTTGGTGGTGGCAGCTCTGACTTTACCACAGCAAAATCAGCATTACAACAAATTTCTTCGTTGGGAGTAAGCTTAGAAAGCAGTATCTCCGATTTATGGGGTGTCGGAAATGAAGGGAATGACGAATTTATTTTTGCAATGCAATATGCGCAAGACGAAGCGTCTAACTTTTATAATAGTTTGACGGGTAGAAGCACAGAAATCAATCCACAACATAATGATAAAGGAGCTTCCATGGGTGATTTTGTCATCGCTGGAGCCAACAGGTATGGTCAGTCAGAAAAAACCATTTTATTATTAGACGATAACGATGATAGTCGTAAGGATGCCACTTTTATCAGATTGTATGTTGATGATAATGGAGGTGCAGGTTATCCAACCTATAACGAGCCTGCCTATTTTGGCTCTATCTTCAATAAGTTTTTAGGTCAGGTAAATGGTTCTGAGCGCATATTTGAAAATGATGTACCCGTGTACAGATATGCAGATGTGCTTTTACTTTTGGCTGAAGCAAAAAACTTATTAGGTGAAGATCCATCAGTTGAGGTAAACCTAATTAGAGAAAGAGCCTATGGAGAAAATTATAATGTGGTCATACATGGTTATAGTAATGGCTCACAAGCGGATAATGCAAATGCTATTTTGGATGAACGTTATAAAGAGTTCGTCGGTGAAGGAAAAAGATGGTGGGATCTAAGAAGAGCGGGTAATGAATTTGTATTTAACAATATTAGCTTTTTGAATTCTGGTGATGAATTTAAACTTCTATTGCCGATTACAACAGATATGATTGGAAGAAACCCGGCATTAGAACAATCACCCGGATATTAAGTATAAGAGTTTTAGATAGTTTTTCATACATTACTATAAGGCGAGGGGGGATGAAAATTTCCCCTCTTTTTTTTATAAATAATAATCTTTATAATGGAAAAGAATCTTTTAAATTTTATCCTCTCATACAGCTTCTTTATAACAGTTGCCAAATATGAGATTATCCTCACCTAATCATCTAATTTTCTAATTTTCTAATTTTCTACCGGTAAAAGTAAAATACGTATGGGCATCTTATCCTGAAAATAATTTATTGAATAGCGCAGATCTACCTCTAGCGTCATTTAAAATAGAATTGGAAGGCTTGAATTAATTTGATATTTCTAATTTTGAAAAAATTGTGATTCTTTCTTCATTCCTTCTTTCTCTTCGCATATTCAGAAGGCAAAACCCCAAAGAAATCGCGAAAACATTTACTGAAATATTTAGGGGTTTTAAAACCCGTTTGGTGGCAGACATCAGTTATGGAAATGTCCACTTTTGCTAAAATCTGTGCAGCCCTTTTCAAACGAATAATTCGAATAAATTCATTGGGCGTATAATCAGTAATCGCAGGCAGCTTTCGGTACAAGACCGGACGGCTGACTCCAATTTCTTTCGCAAGAGTATTGACATCAAATTGAGCATCATCCATGTGTTTTTCGATGGCTTCAATAGCCCGTTGAAGCAAGGATTGGTCAGGGGTTGTAATGGCGATTTCGTGAGGCTCAAGTGCTATATTTTGACTGAATTTTTCTCGGAGTCTTTTTCTTGAATTTAATATATTTTTGACTCTCAACTTAAGCAGGTTAGGGTCAAAAGGTTTGGTGAGGTAATCATCTGCCCCTGTTTCCATACCTTCGGTCCGATATAGCATAGAAGTACGGGCAGTCAATAAAATGACGGGAATATGACTGGTTTCCAGTGTAGTTTTAGATTTTTTACAAAATTGCAATCCGTCCATTCCAGGCATCAAAATATCTGAAATAATGAGGTCGGGTAAGTGCTTCAATGCCAATACCCACCCGGCATTTCCATCAGCGGCTTCCAGGATGCGGTATTGCGGTAGAAATAATTTTTTTAAGTAATTTCTGACATCATCATTGTCTTCCACTATCAATAATTCAGGTGCATCAGTCAAAGTCGTTAGAGCCTTAGGTTCTAACTCCTCCACTTTTTCATTTGCGATTTGATAATGGATGGCATGTTCGCTGCCTTTATGGTCAGAGATAATTTCCTCTTCTTTGAAATGCTTAACACCCTGCGGTAAATCAATAACAAACCGAGTGGACACATCCGCCTCACTTTCCGCCGAAATAGTCCCGTGATGTAATTCGATCAGTTTTTTGACCAGTGCCAGCCCAATGCCGCTGCCGAGATAATTGCCAGTGTAGTCTTTGTCGAATTTATGAAATCGTTCAAAAATATGAGGTAGGTCTTCCTTGGAAATGCCTGTGCCCGTATCCTCCACAACAATTCGAACCATTTTCTCTTCTTTGATGAGATGGATACCAATTTTTCCGCCATCGGGTGTGAATTTGAAAGCGTTGGAGAGGACGTTGAAAAATACATTTTCCATTTTATTGCTATCATACCATAAATCAATTTGATCGGGTTGGTGTGAAAATGAAAAATCAATATTGCGTTGTTGGGCGAATTCTTTAAAAGACAAAATGATTTCCATGATGAATTTTACAAAATCACCCTTAGCCACCTGAAGTTCTGCATGCCCGGCTTCTTGTTTCCGAAATTCAAGCAATTGATTGACCAAAAGCAGTAAACGGTTAGCATTGCGATTGATGTTTCTCAATTGGTCACGGACTTCCTTTATCACATCCCCAGAGGTAATCAATTCCTGAATGGGGCTTAAAATCAGAGTTAAAGGCGTGCGGATTTCGTGAGAGATATTTGTAAAAAACCGCAATTTCATTTTATTTAATTCTTTATTTTTTTGGCGCTCCAGGCGTTCTAACTTTAATTCATTTTTTAATTTAAAACGTGCGATTTCATATTTTCTAAAAAGATATATCAATGAAAGGAGTATTAGGGAATACAAACTGTAAGCCCAGGCTGTTTTCCATGGAGCAGGCAGTACGGTCACTGCTAATTGAGTCATCTGTCCGCTCCAAACTCCTTGGGTATCGGAAGCCCTTACTTTGAAAATATAATCGCCAGGAGACAAGTTGGAAAAAGAAGCGTATCGACGACTCGCATCGGTATAATGCCAATCTCCATTTGCTCCTTCCATGTGATAGGCGTATTTAATATTATCTGACCC
>JAJCYJ010000849.1 GCA_029262975.1 Saprospiraceae bacterium | reverse complement strand
TCCGTCAGAGTCAGTAATAACTCCTCTGACAGTCTGGGCATTCAAACTCAGACCAGCGAGGAACACGACCATCATAGTAAAAATCGACGTAAGTATTCCAGATTTGAATGCTCCGTCGAATACGAAGTTTACCATTTTAGCATGCCCGGCAAATGGTTCTATTATTAGTTTTTTCATATGGTTAATTTTAACTGCATCTATGAATTATGCATAAATATTTAGATGTGTAAATGAACATATTGCTATATAGATGGAGGTAGACTGCTCAGTCAATAAGGTTGATTATTTGGTCAGGTCCCCTTTTCAAATAATAGGATTTCGTTTTCTTTTTTCGTCAGGAGACAAGTCAGAATAAGTATAAGTCAGAGACTCGTACCAGCGGGTGAGATAGAATTTTAGATTATAATGTTTGTTTTTCACACACCATTCGGAGATGCATCATCAGACGAACTGAGCAATATCACTGACAAGTATTCCACTCTGAAGTAGATTGAAACCTGTAACTAAATATTTTTAAAATGAAAGCAATAAATAAATGGATGTGTTTTTCATTACTAGGATTTATGCTGGTATTCGAATATGGATGTGATTCACAGTCTCGCGGATTTGCCCTTCCGCAGGGAGATATTGCCAATGGTAAAGAGGCTTTCTTCGAGCTAGGTTGTAACCACTGTCACAGCGCAGGAGATATTGCCTGGATAAGTAATCCTGATAATATCCGTATCCCTTTGGGTGGTGAAGTACCATCTATTAAAACTTATGGCGAGTTGGTTACATCGGTAATTAATCCATCTCATAAGATTTCGTTCAAGTATCGTGAAGGGATGACAACGGCATCCGGTGAATCAAGGATGCGTAACTATAATGAAGTGATGACCGTACAAAACCTTGTAGATTTAGTGACTTTTCTACAGGATGAATATGACGTAATACCTCCGCCTACGCCCTATCATGTATACTGATCATGGGGTGTCTGGAAAGACAAATTGAAAACTAAAATTTGAATGATCGGTAGCAATGATGGCTATCATAAATTCACCTCTGTTCTGGGTTGCAACCATTGTTGTTCGGTTAACTTACTGAGCTGGTAAAGGTCTCTGAATCGTAACAGCGCAGGATTAGACAGGATTAACGTCTCTCAGTGTTATAATTTATACTACTTTCATAATGCATGCGTTATGCATATCTTTATATGAAAAATAATGCCAACACTTCAGATAAGAAACGTGCCGAAAGCACTCCATGAAAAACTCTTAAAAAAGGCAAAAGAAGAAAGGAGAAGCCTCTCCCAGCAAGCTTTGTATTTACTGGAAAAGATACTTGAACAGGAAGATATCAACAAAGCCAAGAGAAAATTAATTATTACTCAACTACGTGATCGAAGGCCCATAGACCTGGCATTAAGCGATTCCACGAAACTGATTCGAACAGATCGAGGAAGATGATATGGATCATTGATGCAAGTGCAGCTGTTGAAATAGTTCTCAGACGGAATCATTCAAATTCCATCGGAAAGATTCTCGAAGAAGCAGAACAAGTTATCGCTCCTGAAATCTTCGTAGCATAAGTAGCAAATGTATTTTGGAAATACTATAGATTTGAAGAGCTACCTAAAAATGATTATTACCAATATACAGAGACAACGCTGGAATTAACAGACGACATCATTGGACATTTGGATATTTTAGATCGGGCTCTGGAAATTGCTATTCAACATAAAGTGACAATCTATGATGCTCTGTACCTGGGACTGTCATTAATGATTAACGAAGCTGGAATTATTTCGATTGACAAAAAACTGAGGAAAGTCGCCAATCGAATGAAAATCAAGGTAAATAAATTATGAATGTTGCACTTCTTTTTTTAAGAGGAAAACCCTTTATCGATCCCTTTCCAAGTACATAGCTTTTCAAACATAATTAAAAATTATCGGCGCTATACAATTATTGCTTAATTTCAGAGTGAACTTATTCTAATTGTCTAGAAAAAAGTATAGTCACTAGTACCATACACATTAGAATTTAAATTGAATTCCCAAACCACTTCTAACGACTAAACTTATTTCAATTTGCTTTTCTTGACGAGATGATAAAGCGTGCGCTTCATTAAAAGAAACCAAAGATCTTTTTTGAATCTTCCTTCCGTCGATCGACGCTAATATTGCGCCAATTCCAGCAATTGGAGAAACGACAATGCCGGCCCCAGCTAAAAAGAGTCCGATAGGTGAAGCATCTGATAAATAATGAGCATCTCTAATTATTACCCCGCCTAACATAATAGCACCAAACTAAATTAATGACGCCTTTCCCCATCCTTTGCTAGCTTTATTTTTTTTATTGGCAATTAAGAAATGGTCATTTGCTATTTCATGCTTTTGGAATATGTTGCCCATGTCTCCATATTTGTAGAGACGCTCTTGATATTCAAATTGATTATTACTTTTTTTAGTTATTGACTGTGCTGGAAGAAATGCGATTCCAGAAAAGTAAATCAAAAGCACTAATGAAACAATATCTGAAGTGATTTTCATATCTGTCTAAATTAGTCATAATTAAAGTCGATATGAGTATTTCTGTCTTTTTGATTATGATCAACTACAAGGAGAGAGCTTACGAAGGTTTGTTATCTTTATTGACGCTGACGAAACCTGGGAAACCAGCATGAAGAGTAGATCAAAATAGCCCAATAATTATGAAGTCTGAAATTACCGGGTTTTTCATTTTGGCCATTATTGGCATTGCTCAACTTGAATGCGGTTTCGGAGAAAATGCCTGTCAAAGGTTCACAAGAACATATTTCGATCGTAACTAATCGTGTTGATGATGAGCGTCTCTTGAATGCATCTGAAAACCCAAGAGATT
>JAJCYJ010000848.1 GCA_029262975.1 Saprospiraceae bacterium | reverse complement strand
TCTGACCGCCCAGGTGATTGGTGTTCCAGATCATAAGTTTGGTGAAGAAATTTATGCCTGGATCCAGTTAACAGATGGTGCCGAAATATCTACTGAAGAGATCAAGCTTTATTGCAAAAATAAAATAGCCCATTTCAAAATTCCACGCTATATCAAATTTGTGGAGGATTTTCCTATGACTGTGACAGGTAAAATCCGAAAGGTGGAAATGAGAAAGATTTCTATTGAGGAATTAGAAAACAATCAGAACACCAAATAGCTTGGCTTAGAGACAGATATTATAGTTCTAATATATTTCTCACCGTTTATGATTCTGACGGATCTGCCAGGAAGCAAAGGGCATTAATATTTTTGAATGCAGAGCACCATTAATTTAGCGTGCGCTCAACAAATATTTATATTAAAAAAGTATAGCAAAACCATTCTTTGTGAAACTTGGTTTTTAGTGTAATTCTGTCGCGATGAAATCTTCTTTAAAGATTTATTCTGCATTATCGGGTACATTCCATAATTTGGGGTCAAAGCAAAAAGTCATGAAAAATAAAAAAGGGAAGTCTGCATCGAGACGGAAATTTATCAAGAATAGCTCAATGGCCGTTGGCTCTTTCTTTATAGTACCAAGTTATGTAGTCGCTAAAGGGCATGTACGCCCGAGTGATCAGTTAAACCTGGCAGCGATAGGTGCGGGTGGAAAAGGAAGATCAGATATTGCTAATGCATGGAATAACGGTGCTAACAAGGTTGTAGCACTTTGTGATATTGATAGCAACCAATGTAAATCTTCAATGGAATCTTTTCCTGATGCAAAAGTGTACACTGATTTCAGAAAGATGCTAGAAGAAATGAAGGATGATATTGATGCAGTGACGATATCTGCACCAGATCATATTCATGGTGTAGCGGCTATGACCGCCATGCAACTTGGTATACACGTCTATGTTCAGAAACCTCTTACACATAATATATATGAAGCTCGCCAACTTACTGTGGGTGCAAGAAACCATAAGATTGTCTCCCAAATGGGTAATCAAGGAGCTTCAAATCCGGCCCAGGAACAGTTAGTAAAGTGGTTTAACGATGGTAAAATCGGTAATGTACACACAGTGCACGTCTGGACTAACAGACCTGTATGGCCCCAGGGTATACCATTGCCAACTGAGAAGCCAGCATTACCTCAGCACCTTAGTGCTGAAAATTGGGATCTTTTTATAGGTCCTGCGAAACCCGTAGACTATCATCCTTTATATCACCCTTTTAAGTGGAGAGGTTGGTGGAATTTCGGTACCGGTGCTTTAGGAGATATGGGTTGCCATCTTACAGATACACCTTTTCGGGTATTAGGTCTTGGTTATCCAACCGAAGTTGAATGTAGTGTGGGTCAAGTCTTTACCAGGGATTGGAATCCAGAATATATTCCAGAAGGATGCCCGCCTTCCTCAAGTGTTCAGATAAAGTTTGAGGCTACTCAAAAGAATAAACTTCCTGTAAAATTTAACTGGTCTGATGGAGGCATCAGACCTTTTCATCCTGATCTCATTCCGGCTGATGATTATCTGGGAGAGCCTGGAAGTGGAAATGGTGTTATTATGATTGGCGAAAAAGGGATAATGACTTGTGGTACTTATGGACGCCAACCTCATCTTTACTTTAACAATGGTGATAAGTTAGAAATGGCTGATGATTTTGAGACACAAAATAAATATGCTCACCTTCCCGAGAGCGGACACCAGGTGGCATGGACTGAGGCTTGCAAAGCAGGGTTTAATTCACCTGAACATAAGGCGCTCACCTCTTCTTTTGACTATAGTGGTCCATTGACGGAAACAGTACTCATGGGCAATCTTGCGATAAGAAGTTATACATCAGGAAATATGGTAGATGGAAGACGAAACTTTGATGGAAGACGCAAATTAATCTGGGATGGCGAAGCGATGAAAGTTACTAATTATGACGAGGCTAATCAGTTTGTTTCTCGTCCATTCCGAGAAGGTTGGCAATTAATTTGATCTATGATTCTGAAAGGAAAGGTTGTCGTAATTAGTGGAGCAGGATCGGGCATTGGTAAAGCGCTGTCAATCAACTTTGCTAGACAAGGTGCGCATCTTGCTTTGAGCGATATTAATTCAGAGCGTTTGATGCAAACGGCTAAAGAAGTAAGCGATGCAGGAGCTCAGGTTCATCAACAAGTACTCGATGTTGGAGATTGGGAAGCTTTTCAACAATACAGCGACCAAGTAATAGCTCATTTTGGTCATGTCGATATTGTAATCAATAATGCAGGCGTAGCGTTGGGTTCTTTTACATTGGAGGATGTGACGATCGAAAGGTTTAAATGGCTAATGGATATAAATTTTTGGGGCATGGTTTACGGCTCCAAGACTTTTTTCCCACATCTTAAAAAGCGCACTGAGAGTACACTTGTCAATATTTCAAGTATTCTTGGTTTGGCGGCTATAGGAAAACAAGCTCCTTATTGTTCTTCTAAATTTGCGATAAGGGGGTTTTCAGAATCCTTGAGAATGGAAGCTGCAATGGATCACCCACATGTTAATATTTTGTCTGTTCATCCAGGGGGTATACAGACAAATATTGCTC
>JAJCYJ010000847.1 GCA_029262975.1 Saprospiraceae bacterium | reverse complement strand
ACTTATCATGAGTTCTATGGCCTTATCCTCCCAGGACCGCGGACGAGATTTTAAAAAGGAGTTGTACTCAGTTGGTAAATCTTGCAGTAAGTGTAGATCGCTATGTGGAGACTCTATTTCACAATGAACCAGTAGAGGAAGGTTATATTTTTTTAGTAGCGGAAGAACCATCCGAAGTTCTGATTCGTCTACATTGGCAAAATCGTCGATACCAGAATGCGCAAGAAAGGCTTTAAGACCTAAAACGCCCGTCCTTAGAATAGACTCAATATCGCCACAATTCTCTGGTACTACCCCACCCCAAAACCCACAATTCACATGGATCCTGGATTTAGCTGCATTCAATTTCAGGTCAAATGCCTGGACGGTTGTAGTCACAGGACTTGAATTCAAAGGCATGTCTATGAGGGTCGTAATACCTCCGGCTGCTGCCGCTTTTGTAGCTGTATCAAATCCTTCCCATTGCGTCCGGCCTGGTTCATTGATATGAACATGTGCATCAATTAACCCAGGCATTATGACATCGCCGCCACAATCTTCGAATTCATATCCATCCCTACTCTTACGGCCCATTACGACGTCCACAATAAAAGCTTCTTCGACAAATATTGTAGCTTCCTTTATCCCCTCAGGAAGAACAACTCGCTGACTATATAGAGCGTACTTCATTTATCGAATTTCATCAATTTTAGCTCCCTGCAAAATCCATCTTTTTAGGATCGTTCGCTCTTCATCGGTCATATTCGTTTTATTTCCCTGTGGCATTGTTTTGGTGCGTACGGCCCGAGCCATTATTTTATCACTCATGTTCTTTACCTGTTCAGGTGTGTCATACATGACACCATTTGGGGCAGCTTTCCAAACTTCATCGGTCGGGCTCGCCGAGTGGCATTGTATACAATGATCATCAATGACTTTTTTAGCTTCCTGAAATGAAACCGGGATAGCCAAATCCAGTCTTGCCTCAAAGGCCGGTGAAATAACTATGGCTAACGAGAATAAGGCTACAAGGGATATAATCAGAAGTTTTGAGTTTATCTGGCCTCTTTCAAGTAGATTCCAGTAATGCTTCACACCTGCGCTGGCTACAGAAATAACAATGAGTATGATCCAATTATATTCATGACCGAATGTGCTTGGAAAGTGATTACTGATCATTACATAGATGACCGGTAAGGTGAAGTAATTGTTATGCAAGGACCTTTGACCGGCTTTCTGTCCCAGCGAAGCGTCGAGCTGCAGGTTCATTTTTGCCGCTTTGACCATCGCCTTCTGAGCAGGTATGATGTTAAAGAATACATTTCCGACCATAATAGCCCCTATCACCGCTCCAAAATGAATAAAGGCAGCGCGACTATTAAAAATGTGGGTTAAGAAGTAGGCAAGACCAGTGAGTAATATGATACCTATTATAACAAAGGCAGCTGGTCTTCGCATCATCGGAGATTTACACAACAGGTCATAAATTACCCAACCAAATACAATACACGCAATACTGATGGCAATAGCCATTCCAACCGAAATATCTGCTACCGATGGGTCTATCATAAACGAATTCGCATTCATGTAATAGACAACTACCAAGAGAGCAAATCCAGTAATGAAGGTAAAATAGGCTTCATATTTAAACCAATGGAGATCGTTTGGTATGACCTTGGGCGCAACCTTATATTTTTCGAGAAAGTAAAACCCACCTCCATGTACTGACCATATGTTACCCGCCAGTTCATCTCTTACCTTGTGTGTCAGGTTTAAATTGTTTTCAAGAAAAACAAAATAGAAGGAAGCTCCAATCCACATGATACCTGCAACAACATGGGCCCACCTGATCAAGAGATTTAACCATTCCATCGTATAACCTTGCATCATGGTGCCTTTCACGCCGACGTAGACTAAATAACATACAGATAATACAGGAATTATGTAATTCAGACTGTTGACAGTTGCTTTGCTATATCCTTTATATTCATTGAGGTCAATGTTGTTTACCGGGGCGTTTTCGTCTTCTGTATAAGAATCATAACTCGAAGTAGTCATCTTCACCACATAGCGTAAAATTACAAGGACAACCATGATGAGAAGAAAGACCGGTAAATAAGTATCAGCTAAAAGTTTTTGAAAATAAGTCGGAGATGCCGCAAGCGGAATTATTGAACCTGTGTCCTGAACTGCTTTATTGATATCCACAATTACGCTAGAGTCTTGCGCTACATTCTCTGCATTAAGACTGTGATAAGAACCCAAAACGATTACGAGAGAAAAGAATACAGATATGATTTTATTTAACCGCACAGAATTCATTTTTATCACCTTCACTCAGCCAAAAGATATCGAAATTTAAACATGAATTTAGTGGAACCAGCAAAATGATCAATTAATTATGAGAAACAATGTAATTTCGAGATAAGTATATCAAAAAATAGATTGACGTAGTTGATATTTTGGAATAAGATATTAAAAGAGTTAGAACAAGGCAAAGATCTCATACTTATGTATGTCATCCAAAGCGAAGGAAGTAGTCCGGGACGTCAAGGGTTCAGGATGTTCGTAACCAGTGAATCTTTGATTTATGGCTCGATTGGAGGAGGGATCATGGAGCACAAATTAGTTGAGTTGGCAAAATCTCTATTTGACAAAGATCCGTTCACGCCATTTTTGAAAAAACAAATACACCAGGCAGAAATAGAAAAAGACAGATCTGGCATGATTTGTTCCGGATCCCAATTGGTGGCTTTCTATTATCTAAATCAAGAACAAATTTCTAAAATTTCGAAATGCGTTCATGCATATGAAGAGAATGAACAACTTCTCCTCGAGCTTAATGAAGAAGGCTTATTTTTTAAAACTCCGATTGAAGACTTGAATCAATATCAACTTGAAAATAAGGATCAATCCAAATGGAGCTATTTAGAAAAAATTACATTTAAGAATAAGATACATATTATTGGGGGTGGACATGTAGGACTTGCATTGTCCCAATTAATGAATCTGCTGGGTTTTTATGTTGTGCTATACGATGATAGAGAAGATCTTAATACGATTGAGAAGAATTCATTCGCTCATAGAAAAGTCAAAATCGAATATGAGAAAATTTCAGAGGAAGTTCCTGAAGACTCTAATGACTGTGTGGTGTTGATGTCATTTGGATATAGAACAGACGAACTGTGTATCCAGCAACTCATTCACAGAAATTATAAGTATTTTGGGGTAATGGGGAGTCAAGAAAAAATGAATAAGTTATTTAACTCATTATTGGATCAAGGTTTTTCAAAAGAAGACATCAACAATATTTATTCACCTATTGGTCTACAAATTAAAAGTAAGACACCTATGGAAATTGCAGTAAGCATTGCAGCCGAAATTATATTTGTAAAAAATGAAAATTAAGTGAAGAAACCAGACGCTGAAAGACATATGAAAGAGGCTATAAATCTTTCAATAGAAAATGTAATATCCGGTAATGGTGGCCCCTTCGGCGCTGTTGTAGTTAAGGATGGGAAGATTATTGCCAGGGGTGTAAACATGGTGACTTCGACTAACGATCCT
>JAJCYJ010000846.1 GCA_029262975.1 Saprospiraceae bacterium | reverse complement strand
CCCTTCACTAATGGTCACACCCGAAAACGCGCCCCATTTATAGCCCAATTTTTTCTCATCAATAATTATCGAATGCCGAAGCAGAATGCCATCTTTTTTTAACCTATTCACCCGTTGATGAACCATGGTATTCGATATATTAAGTTCTTCGGCTATTTGGGAAAATGGTTTTTTCCCATCTTCTTCGAGATGTTTGAGTATCTCGATATCAAATTGATCTAGATCTTTTTCCATACCTTTTCACTTGGATTATTAAACGACTAATACAATTATAGTAATTTCTTTCTCATAACCCATAATTCGTATCAATTGTTATTACTTGATGTGATATTTCGGTTAAATTGACCTAAATGATTTCGTCAAATTCACTGGATTCTTGAGGTGAAATCAGTTCAGAAAGCAAATCCCGCCCTGTTTTCATGGCACGAAATGCAGTGATAAGGGAATTCCTTAGGTCCGGCAAATTCAGTATTTCAGGTATCATGTCCGGATTGATATGGTCAACCGAACCCAACTTATAGTTAACCTCTCCATATTCATCTTCTATCCGAAGCGTATACTTGGTATTATGATGAAGTAGTGTGCACCGGAGGGGGCCATGACTAAATTCTTTAACGATCCTCATAATATTTGATGATATGACTTGTGAGATAATTATATAAATCTAATATTTCCGGATGTTCACCTAATTTTTTTCGATGATTGTCCAATGTATTATTGTCTTTTCTAATTGCAGGACCGGTTTGTAATTCTGACGGATCTGTACCGTCGGATAGCCGATTTATAGTTTCCTTCATTAATGGAAAGAGATGTTCAAACTGAATTCCCTCTCGTTGGCATAAATCAAAGGCAATGCTATATAAATGATTGACAAAATTATTAACTAGCACAGCAGGAATGTGAAGTTTAGCACGGTCTTTATCTGATATTGGTATTACCCGATCCGAGATATGTGCTGCGAGTGCCGTTAATCGTGTGATGACCACATCTTTGTTCCCGCTGATAAAGATGGGCACTTCTTTAAAATCTATTTTGCGTTCCTTTTTAAAACTTTGTAACGGATAAAAGGCACCGTAATGCTTAAATGCGGATGAAAATACTTCCATTGAGCAACTGCCGGATGTGTGGACAATTAAAGCTTCAGGCATAATTATTTCGGCAAGTTTTAGAGAAAGATGTTGTATCGCGTCATCCGTAACTGCTATTAGATAAATATCAGCGTCGGTAATCAATTGGTTTAAATTAGAAGTCACAGGTATCCGCGTCATCGTTGCTAAATGGGAAAGTCCTCTTTGGCTCCGATTATATACTTGTCTGACAGGTATACCAGCCATGAAGAACGCATGGGCAAGGTGAAACGAAACATTACCTGATCCAATTATTACTATTGATTCGGCCATTATTTCTTTCGTGGCTTGCCAATTAACTTGAGATAGCCATCAACTTGCTCATTTGGTACAGCTATTGCAAGGTGGTAATGTTTGATTTTCCACCCGTCATCTGTTTTGACAACAACACCCGACCCTCGACATGGGCCCATCCATGTATCTAATAATTCATCAAACCAACCCATTTGCTCATCTTCAGAAAAATTGACAATTCTCGAATGCGCCTTAAAGGACCAGGCTGATTCACCTTCGAAGAATTTCTTAGACCAAATTTTCATCTCATCACGCAACCACCGTTCACCGGCATCTGTGCCTATGTACACACCATCTGCTGTCATACTTCCAAAAAATGTTTCTTCATCTGCTATCGATGCGGCATGATGCCAATTATCCATTAATTTATTTATCTCTGCCTGGGCTTTTGTTTTGCAATTAACGTTACGTCGTGTATCTGTTATTCCGCTAATCTTCCAACCTTCTTGCAGATGGATCATTTCAAACACATTTACTCCACAATGACTCATGTCGTCATCGAGGTAAAATGTATACTCTGTCCACGCCTGACCCATAGGGTCATCTATCTTTATTTCGTAAGACCATATTTGCTCATCCCATGTCTTCTCATGAGGACGGCCTACTGCCGTTATAAAATTGGCAATTGAACCTGACCTTTTAATCACCTGGCCTTCACTATTCGTAAAAATGGAGGAAAGATTAGTTTCCGGTGTGAACAAATCCTTAATCATCATACTGTCGTTCGCACGCATGCCGTCAAACATTTGTTGAATGACAGCTTTGATTTGCTCCTTATTATCCTGCGCAATTCCATTCCCTGCAGAAAATAGAAGAAACAATGACAAGAAAAAGTATCTGGTATTCATAACAGGTTGTTTTAAAAGTCGAAAATAGGACAATCTTTCGTATGAACTACAGTCAACATCATTCTGCGGTTATGAAAACCAAGTATTAGTATATTATTTCATCGAAGACCTCTGATGATCGACTCTTCAGACGTGATCTTTCCATGATCATGTTGATGTTATTTCGCAGGAATTGATAGCCAGGTTCAAGTGGTCATTCTCCCATCTAAAAAGAGTATGTATCACATATCAATGTTTGTACTGCTTTGATTTTACAGAGATATTTCATCTTGCCTATTAATAATTCTTTAGCATTGGGATCTTGTTCTCAGGTCTCAACATATTCGAATGGACTCCTTGCGCAATTCAACCTAGCTTTTAGACCATTCGGCTTTTTCTTGTTTCAAGTTGTGGTTATCTATGTCATATTTGAATCATCAGAAATAAATAATTGTATCACTCATTTAAAAAAAGAGATCATGAAAAATTTAAAGTTGTCGATTTCAATTCTAATAATTGTATTCACTTTTCAATTTAGCAGTGCTCAGAAATATGCGATGGTTGACATCTCTAATACTGAAGTCGTTTCATCTGTCCCGGTTGTGGACGCTCCATCTATTGATCGCACAGGGATTGTAGAACTTTCTAATTATATTAAAAGTCAGGCAATATTTCCAATTGATGAGCTTAACTATGCAAATGAGGCTAAAGTAGATCTACAAATTTCTATAAATAAGGACGGAGTCATCAACGACGTTCGACAGATAACAGGCAATAAAAGAATAGGAAAAGTGGTGCTTAAGTCTCTTAAGTCCCTGCATAGAGTAACACCAATCCTGGTCAATGGTGTAGCCACCTCGAAGACTATTCACCTGCCCCTGATATTTAAATTATAAATAAAATTAGAAAGTGCTTCACATTAACTAATCAATAAATAATGAGAGAGAAGAAGGATGTACCTGCATCCTTCTTTTTGTCGTTTAAGTCTTAACTTGTGTGCAAATGCCTTTAATACGACCCTGTATAGAATATCTTGGCTTCGATGACCGACGCCTGATGCTGATCGGCATTCCCCTTATGGCGTTGTTAATGCCGATCATGCTTGACCTAGGTTATCTTTCAGCAGAATATGGTTATTGGAGACACCAGGTTCCGGAATCATTATTTTTTGTAGCAGGATTCTGGGGCTTTTATAGATGGCTTACAATTACATTAAGAAGACAATACCCAACCTACAGGCGAGCTTCTAAGCGAATATCATTGCAGATTCTTATCATGTTCGCAAGTGCACCAGTCCTTAAAGTTATTTTTGGTTGGATAGCCTATGCATTCTTGTTTTTATGCAATATTAACGACCACACGATGCCCGGCCTTTTACAAACGATGATTAGCATCTACTTACCGTCTTTTTTAATTGTGGCAATATATGAAGCAGTATTCTATTTTATTCAGTATAAAGAAGCAATAATAGATAGAGAGCGGATTGAGACGGAACATGTCCAGACCGAACTTACCAATCTCAGAAATCAAATAAATCCCCACTTTCTATTTAATAGTTTGAATACATTGATGAACTTGATTCCGACTAATCCGGAAGTGGCAATGAATTACCTTTCTAAATTGTCCAAATTTTATCGATATGCGGTCAATGCTCAAGAAGAGAAACTAATTCCTCTTTCTAAAGAAATAGAATTTGCAAAATTGTATATTGATTTATTAAAAGAACGATTCCGTGATGCATTAGAAGTTACTATTAATATAGATAAGGATTCCGGACAGATGATTCCTCCTTTAAGTCTACAGCTTTTATTGGAAAATGCAGTAAAGCATAATGTTGTATCTAAAGACCTTCCACTAATAGTTGAAATTTCATTTGATGAATTAGCAGGAGAATTAGTCGTCACTAATAATATTCAAAAAAAGCTGGATTCCGTAAGCTCAACAGGTATAGGACTAGACAATATCAAAAAGAGATTCAGATACTTCACAGAAAGACCCGTCAAAGTTATTCAAGACATCGAACGATTTCAAGTTTCACTTCCAACAATTACAATTTAAATATCTTTTTCTATGAAAGTTGTAATTATAGAAGATGAAGTTAATGCTTTTGAATATCTCCAATCTTTATTAGGGAGGTTGGATTCGACTATTGAGATTATCGCTCATATGGATAGTGTGAAATCTTCTGTGAACTATTTCCAAACTGGCCTCGAGAGTGATCTTGTTTTTATGGATATTCAGATTGCCGATGGTTTGAGTTTTGAAATATTTAATCATGCACCAGTAAAAAGCCCTATCATATTTACAACAGCTTACGACCAGTATGCAATAGATGCATTTAAAGTGCACAGTATTGATTACTTATTGAAACCAATCCATTTTGAAGAATTGAAGAAATCAATGGATAAATATTACTCTATTTATAAACATGGTAACATGAAAAGCTCTGATCAGGTTCTGAAGATGTTACAAAAAATGACTCGACCAAAGAAAAATCGATGTCTCGTGAAAAAAGGAGGGCATTACGAATACGTACCTGTAGAGCAAATTTCTTATGTAATATCTGAAGACAGTATCACATTTTTGTATACAATGGATGGTATTCGCTTTATTTATGCGAAAACTGTAGAGCAACTATACGATGAACTGGATCAGGACTATTTCTATCAAATTAATAGAAGTCAATTAGTGAATAGTGAGGCTATCATGGAAGTTCACCCTTTCCTTAACCAGAGACTAAAATTAAAACTCAAAACTAAATCCTCGGATCAACATGATTTCATTGTAAGTCGTCAACGCATGACTTCCTTTAAGGAATGGATGGATAGATAACGATTAAATGGCGAACAATTTACCACTCAAGTATATTAATAGATGGTTGAGCGATTATATGACTGAACGTCATAATGATTTTTCGATCTTAGAGCTATCTGACCAAATGAAGAAGCATTTCATACAAGTAAGTTGTTGGCTGGCACTGTTGCTGCCCATTGCATTAACAGGTCAGAGTAATGTTCTGGATGAATATGTAGCTCAGGCGCTGGCCAATAATTTAAGTTTACGCACTTATAACTTCGAAGAAGCAAAACAACTATCCAGGATCGAACAGGCGAGAAAGTTATGGCTTCCTAATATTGATCTCAATGCTTCATATCTGTTTGCAGAGGGTGGGCGGACTATAGTTTTCCCAGTTGGAGATCTATTTAACCCGGTTCATAGCACATTGAACCGATTGACAGCAAGTCAAAATTTTCCTGAAGATTTGGAAAATTTCCAAACTCAATTAACTCCGAACAATTATTTAGATGCTGGCTTGTCAGTTACTAAACCCATCATCAACAGTGCAATAAAATATAATCTTAAAATTCAGGAGGCTCTTATCAATTTGAGCAGTATTGAAAGAGAAGAACAAATTAATGTTATAAAGTTCCAGGTGAAACAAGCTTATTTGAATTATCTGAAAACAGTACAGGGAATCCAAATACTTGATGAAAACAGGACTTTGCTTGAAGAAATACTCGCATTCAACAATAAATTAATTAAATACAATAAAGCAACGCCAGATATTATAAGTGACGTGCTTTACCAACTTGCCCTGATCGATAGTGAAATAAATAGTTTAGGCGAACAACAAGCACTTTCTAGGATTCTATTAAATACGATTATGAATCGAAATTTAGAATCTGGAATAATCATAGATACAACTGTTCTGCACAGAGTCCAAATCGATGGTTATAATTTAAACGAATGTATCGCGAAAGCTCTGAAGAATCGTCCGGAATTTAGAAAATTGATCCTGACTCATGATATCAATGATTTAAATAAAAGGAAAATCGACAGCCAAAAGCATCCAACATTGAACGCGAGAGGGGCAATAGGTCTTCAGGCTGAAGAATTTTCCTTCGATGACGGAGGTCCACTTTATACAGTAGGCTTAAGCCTTGGTTGGAATTTGTTTGATGGCGGGCTCAGAAAAAATCGAGTTGAAGAACTGAAAATAGTTGCGGATCAAAATGCGTTGGATACGGACATAGCAAAACAGCAAATTACCCTGGAGGTATCTCAGGCTTTTTACAATCTGAGATCTTTATATGCTAAGCTTGCTGCTGAAGAAAGTGCGATTGCAGCTGCGATTACAAGTTATCAGTCAATCAAAAAGAAGTACGATAATCAGAAAGTCTTATTGATAGAAATGCTTACGGCTCATAGCAGGCTTTCAACAAGTAAACTTAATAGAGTATTGGCAATAATAGATATTGAGATATTAAAAGCTGATCTGGATCGAATTATCTATAACAATTAAATTAATGAAATACACATTCTGCTTTTCAATTCTAATTTTAATATTGTCCGGATGTAAAAAGAATTATGATGATCTGCTTTCTACTTCATTAGTCAAAAAGAATTATGTACCTGTCCAAGTTGTAGAAATCGAGAAGATTAATACACAGATACCTATTTATGCTATTGGTCGCTTGTCGTCAGATACTGAAACAAAGCTTTCTTTCAAGACGGGAGGCTATATTTCTTCACTTAATGTTGTAGAAGGAGATTATGTAAAGAAGGGCAG
>JAJCYJ010000845.1 GCA_029262975.1 Saprospiraceae bacterium | reverse complement strand
ATAGCTTTCTGTTTTAGTCTTTCTGCCCAAACTATCACCGGTAATTTATCCAAACTCACCAATCAGGAAATCAAACTAGAAGGTTTTGATGGCCTAAAAGCCTATCTCATTTCTGCTGGCAACGTTGATACTCATTGTGATTTTCAATTGAATTATGCTAAGTCGGATTATGGCATCGGATATCTGATGTCTGAAAACAATAAACTACTGTATGTAATTTTGAGTGGAGAAGATATTGAAATAATAGGAGAAGGATTAAGCTCTACGGAAACGATACAAATTAAAAAAGGGAAAGAAAACCAATGGTTTGAAAAGTATGCACAAGAGCATCCACGGAGAGAGCAAGCCTTAAGTGCCTGGATCTATTTGGAGAAGATTTACACCATGGATTCATTATTTGCTGTGCAGCACATACCCACCAATGCTATTGGGGTAGAAAAACAGCGTATCAAAAACGAAGATGTTGATTTTTTGGCCAGCTTACCGGAGGACAGTTATGTGAGTTGGTATTTACCTGTCCGCAAATTGGTGAGTTCTGTTTCCACAATAGCACAATATCGTTCTGATGAACTACCTGCAACTATCGCCGCATTAAGAAAGATGGACTATACAGATAGACGGCTTTACAAAAGTGGTTTGCTACAAGATGTCATCGATAGTCACTACTGGCTCATCGAAAACAGCGGCCGTTCATTGGATTCGGTATTTATAGAAATGAAAATCTCCATCGACCATATGATCGGAAATCTTGTATCTGACGAGAAAAAATTGAATGAAATAACGGATTATTTATTTGGGTATTTTGAAAAACATAGCCTGTACAAGGCATCAGAGTATTTGGCTATTAAAGTATTGACACAGTCCAGTTGCACGGTAAAAGATGATTTGGCAAAGCAATTAGAGTCATATCGTGCCATGAAAAAAGGAAATACGGCACCTGATATTGTTTTTAGCGGAGATGTATTACATAGCGGAGAAATAATAAAATCGCTCAATCGATTGTCAGATATTCGATCGGCCTACAAAGTGGTCATATTTGGGGCCAGTTGGTGTCCAAAGTGTGCAGAAGAATTGAGCCAACTGTTGCCTCTCCACAAGAAATGGAAATCAAAAGGCGTAGAAGTTGTTTTTGTATCGTTGGATACCGACAAAGAATTATTCAATGCTTTTGCTGGTATATTTCCCTTTATAAGTTTATGCGATTATAAGAAATGGGAGAATCAAGCTGTACAAGATTATCATGTCTTTGCGACTCCTACGATGTTTTTGTTGGATAACGATCATAACATTATACTTCGCCCAAAATCTGTTCAGCAAATAGATGCATGGGTGAATTATTCTATCGGAGAAAAAGATTCAAAATAGCCGAAGAGAGGCTTGGGTTTTGTTGCAAATTATTATAAATGCGATGGGTTAAAACCCATCGCTCAATAATAAACGCTCCTTTGGAGCTTAGGTTTTGGTGCAAATTGAAAGGCGAGTTGTGACCCTTATTTCCCTGAAGGATTTTTGCCGAAGCTTGCAACTTCGTTCTTCTAAATAATGACAGTTAGGACTAGATGTGTTCAATTTATTTTGAGTGCTTATTTTTAATCCATCTTAGCAAGATTGGCTGTTTTTGATATTTATGATTACATCAAATGCGCATTGATATCCATGACTTCATGCAGGACTCTTATAATCAAACAGTCTTGTGCGGTAGTTTTATAAAAGATCAAATGTCTGTTAATCTTTAGATATCTGTAATTTCCCGCTTTGAAGAAATACTTGTTACCACTATCTGGATCATGGGATATTTTGATCATTCCTGTGTAAAGTTCATCTTGATACTTTTCAGCTTGAGCATATGACCAGGTCCTTATGGTGTATTCGAAGATTTCTTCAAGATCTAAAAATGCCTGAGGAGAGACAAGAAGATTAAGCATCTATTCCATATTGTTCCTGCATTCTTTTTTTGAATTTCATATTGTCAAAAGGAATAGGCGTGCCGCTTTCTTCTCCAGTGACAAGAGCCTTGTTAATCGCTTCAATCTTATTTCGTTCGGCTTCCAAAAGTCTGAGACCAGTTCGAATAATTTCACTTGAGGAAGCATACCGACCCGATGCTATTTCAGCTTTAATAAATTGATCGAAGTGGTCACCTAAAATGATAGATGTGTTTTTTGACATGTCAACAAATTTCTATAAAAATACCATATTCTGGTATATTAAATCAAGATGTCAAAAAATAAAACTTCTTTACTGCTGTCATAAGATCGTAACTAGAGACCAAAATCATGTTATGCAATAATGTCCGGCTAGATTTCTGCCGAAGTTTAGAACTTCGACTTTCCGGATGATCTCTGCTGGCTTAAAGCATGCAACCTCTTGAGCGAGTTTATTTGTATCATTCTGGGTCTACATATCATATAGTTTTTACACCATTAATATTCTTTATACATTTGTGTGATATATCAATTATATTTGTATCAATGAAATCAAAGCAAGCAGTCTCCCGACTCGAAGAAACTATTTTTTATAAGATGGATAAGACCATGAAGTCATACCGCCAATTTGCTCAAAATAATATCAAGGCAAATGCCATGGATATCACCATCGACCAATGGTTGATCCTAAAGACCATCATGGACAACCCGGACATGTCTCAAAAAGAAATCGCACACCAGGTGTTTAAAGACCATGCATCTGTCACACGTATGATTGAACTACTAGTCAAAAGAAAATACCTCGAACGATCATTTAACGATATGGATCGAAGAAGATATAATCTTGAATTAACAAGAGACGGCATACAAATATGTGATTCCCTGTTACCTGTTATTTATTCGAACAGAGAGCAGGCGCTCCGAGATATAAGCGACACAGACATAAAGACTCTATGGAATATCATGGATAAGATTACATCAAATTGTTCTTAACAAAATCAATCACTCATTTAATGACACTTTTAAACCATTTAATTATGAAAAGATTAATTATGTTTTGTTGTTTTTTAATGACTCTTTCTTCTGTAATCGCGCAAGAAATGGATAGACCATTGACGGACGCAGAGAAAAGAGAAGTGGTAGATTCAATAAGTTCAATCCTGAATAGGGCGTACGTATTCGCAGACATTGGTGAAAAAATTGCTAATCACCTACGACAAGAATGGAAGGATGGTAAGTACAATTCCATCACTGATCCGAATGAATTTGCACAAATCCTGACCGAGGATGTCAGGGCCATAAATGATGATCGCCATCTCAGAGTAGGCTTTAGCCCGGAAATGATCGCTGAACGCAAAAATACAATTACGGCAGCAGATAGCCTGGCATTCATGGAAAGACAAAGAAGAGGTGGTCAGTTAAGTAATCATGGTTTCAAAGAAGTAAAAATACTGGATGGTAATATCGGTTATCTTAATCTGACCGGTTTCTATCATGTGGATGAGTTTTCGGGCGCAACAGCCGAAGCAGCTATGAATTTCCTTTCTAATACGGATGCTTTAATCATCGATCTGAGAGCAAATGGCGGAGGTAGTCCTTCTATGATTCAACTGATCACCAGCTATCTGTATGGCTCTGAGCGAGTTCATCTCAATAATTTCTACAGCAGAATTGAAGATGAGATTACGCAGACCTGGACGCTACCTTATGTGCCAGGAAAAAGGAATCCCGATGTCGATGTATATGTGTTGACCAGTAATCAAACCTTTTCCGCGGCCGAGGAATTCAGTTATAATTTACGGAATTTAGAAAGAGCTACGCTCGTTGGTGAAGTGACCGGCGGGGGTGCACATCCCGGTGGAACCAGGATAGCTACGGACAAATATACCGTTTGGGTTCCTACGGGAAGGGCCGTAAATCCCATTAGCAAGACCAATTGGGAAGGAATTGGCGTAAAACCTCATGTAGAGGTCCCCGCAGATCAAGCTCTGACAACTG
>JAJCYJ010000844.1 GCA_029262975.1 Saprospiraceae bacterium | reverse complement strand
CAGCAATCATTTAATAATTCAGCGGTTTTTTCTGGATTTTTATAATAAAAGATCATGATGTATGGGGTCTTCATTAATATTTCACCTGATTCAGGGTGGATTTTTACCTCGGCATTTGGACGCGCCTGGCCTACTGAATCTTGAGGAGAATTAGGATTGGGACCATTCGTTATGGCGCCACAAACTTCTGTCATACCATAAGCTTCAATGAGATGAATATCTAACTTTTTATAAAAGTCTTTTAAAAATGCGGGCGTAATCGCTGCTCCTGTTGCTGCTATTCCGAGGTGAGAAAAACCCATCCCAGCGCGTAGTTTCTTTTTTACAATTTTTGAGACGATTGGAATTTTGAGCAATAGGTCTAATCGTTTGGAAGGTATTTTGGAAATAACGCCCTGGTAGAATTTCATATATATTCGTGGAACTGCAAAAAATACAGTGGGTTGGGTTTCTCGAAGATTTTGAGCGAAGGTGTCTAAATTTTCAGCAAAGGAAATGCTCCCCCCCCTTGTCAAAACGATCAACTCCATTCCTATTCTTTCTCCGACATGATTAAGTGGAAGAAAGGACAAACATCGGACTTCTGGAAGCCGAAACACCCCAATCCAATTTGTTTCTTTTTCAGTTGCCATCATAGTTGCAGGCGAACGATGCGACAACATTACGCCCTTTGGTGTACCAGTTGTCCCTGAAGTAAATTTTATAGTCCAGAGGTCATCTAAGTTAGGTGCGAAATTTTTCATTGTCGGTTGGTGCCGGGCAATAAGATCATTCCAATCGTCACCAATTGTAATTGCTGCATTGCCCTCATAATGTGGAAACTTGACAATATATACAGCGTCAGGAATGGCTTCTTTTTTATCTCCCCATTTATCTAATTTGCCTATGAAAAGAGCTTTGATATCACTTATCTCTATAACGTCAGCCAACTGCTGCCTGGGTAGGCTTGCATAAAATGGAACGGATACATAGCCGCCCATCATAATGGCAAGATCCGCTAATATCCAATGGTAGCAATTTTTGGACAAAATGCCTATATGATCACCAGGTTTCAATCCCTTATGTCCCAGAGCAGAAACCATTTTACGCGCCTCTTGTCCTGCTTCTGCATATGTGAGCGTGTACCACGTGTTACCCTTTGGTTGCCTGAGGAAGACCTTGTCAGGTTGGACTTGTTCCCAATGATAGAATTGCTCCACCATTGATTTTAATTGTTTGCTTTGTATAGTCGTCATGAACCTGGGTTAACTATTTAATGATCTTTGTTTGTCCATTTTGGTTTTCGTTATTCCGCAAAGATACGAGCAAGACATTGTGTCCTTTGCATCTTGTAAAGCGCGCGCCAGCCTTGGCAGCGAGGTCCGCATGTGACAATGCTTTTGCAAGGTCTTGTGGCACCGGTTCTGTATCCTGGCCTACACTGATGATGATAGGCGTATGAATTTTTATTTCTGACATTTATAAATATTAGCGCTTAATCGCTGCTTTATAATCGGTAGCATCGATCGTCATTTTTGAAATAATCTCACATAACACCTCTGATGTGCCACCACCGATTGTCCCCAATTGACTATCACGTAATAGACGAGCCATAGGGTAGCTTTCCATGTACCCATATCCGCCAAACAAACGCATACATTCATAACACACTTTGTCACTCAACTGGGTAGCCACCAACTTTGCCATGGCCGCTTCTTTGATAATGTAATCTCCTTCATGGTATTGTTTGTACAGGGTATATATGAACGCGCGCGCTGAGGTCACTTCTGCTAACATCTGTGCGATGCGATGCCGAAGCACTTGAAACTTATTGATAGGTCTTCCAAATACCTCTCTCTCTGCCATGTATTCCAGGGCTAAGTCTATGGCCAATTGAGCTTGTGAGACGGCAATTAAAGCCATCCCCAATCGCTCAGAGACAAAGTGTTGCATAATATAAAAAAAGCCCTGGTTTTCTTCTCCCAATAAATTCTGCAAAGGCACTCTGACGTTATCAAAAGCGATCTCTCCGGTATCGGAAGCGTGCCATCCTAACTTCTTCAACTTTGTAGCACTGACACCTTCTCTGTCGCGCTCAATAACCATCATACTGATGCCCTTCGCCCCTTTGCCACCCGTTCGGACAGCTGCTATGATGTAGTCGCTCAAGACACCATTTGAAATAAAAGTTTTAGAACCATTAATAACGTATTCGTCGCCATCTTTCACAGCCGTAGTCGCAAGAGAAGCGACATCAGAACCTGCGGCAGGCTCAGTAATCGCGAGGCAACCTATCAGTTCGCCTTTCAGTCCTGCAGTCATGTACTTTTCTTTTAGAAACTCTGAGCCCTCTCCATTGATATGTGCCAGGGCCAACCCGGCATGGGCACCAATGGATGTGTTAAATCCACTTGAATTCATCCGGATCATCTCTTCTGTATATACAACCGAGAAAAAAGTATCCAATCCCATTCCGCCATACTTTTCCGGATAGGTGATCCCGATAAAACCCATCTCACCAAAGCGTTTGTAAATAGAACGCGGTATTTCACCTTCGGCCTCCCATTTTTCAATATGAGGTCTTACTTCTTTTTCTAAAAAGTCTCTGAAACTTTGTCGAAACAATTCGTGCTCTTCGGTAAAGAAAAATTTATTCATATGTATTAAAATTTTACAATTGCGTATTGATTGACATTAAATGGCTCACCTAATTTCTCATAAAAGTTATCACCAAAAAATTCTTTAAATCCTAAAACTCCTTTTTCAGTCAAATGTGGAAGAATCAGTCCCCAGATGGCTTTTTCACTATCTTCTTCATTCATTTTGTCCCGCGTTGTCTGCTGCGATAACCAATAGAAACTCACCATCCATACAGACAATGCTAAACTGCGATAGGTACCTGGGATTGCTTCTTCTTTGACGGTTCCAATCTGTATGCCCATGGCTATCATTCTATGAAAATCCTCTATTGTTTTTTCAATTATAGCTTTGAATTGGTTTCTGACGATCGGATGATTCTGAACATGCGTGTCTAAGAATACAAAAGCATATTCTTTTTGAATTTTATAATATCGTTGCGTCTGATTATGCATATTCCCAAAAGATGGCATTTGCATTGTTTTATTCTTTTCCAGGCCCACTTTCTCCCACATTTCCTTGACGATGGCTGCTAACAATTCTTTTTTATTTCCAAAATGATAGGTCAGGTTACCCCGGCTGATACCTATCTCTTGCGCTAACTCTCGTAGGTTAATTGAGTGAAATCCTTTCTCGTTAAAGACTTTTGTGGCGGTCGTTATTATTTTTTCTTTTGTGCTCATAGGTGGTATCTATTGTAAATTGAAAGTCTTGGTTCTTGTCTAGGACCTTTGGGGGTGTGTCTAAAGATGACTATTCGTTTTCCCCGACTATTTGTCATCCATGAGCCGACAAAAGTAAGAAAATAGGCAGATATGCCAAATATTACTCTTATTATTTAGGCAGAATAGACTAAACATTTGGATATATGTTTGTCAGAGAGCCGCATACTTATACCATGATTGTGAACGCAATGAAGTCTTGAAAAGACCTGTGCTGCAAGTCATAGATGAAGAGAAGAATAGTACTAGCCAGTGTTGTTGTCCGGCTGTGTTAAATATCGTCAATCTGGCCCCCTGAATATCGCGTTATGTGAACCCCGAATATCGCTAGGTGTTCACCTGAATCTTATGCGAGGTATCGTGTCGATGATGACCAATGTTGGATATCCCCGCCTTTGGCTAAAACTTCGACCATTACGTTATCGAGATCTGATGAAATTTGCGCTTTCGCG
>JAJCYJ010000843.1 GCA_029262975.1 Saprospiraceae bacterium | reverse complement strand
TTTTCCGCATTTACAACGCTGGATGTGTTGCATGACTTCAGTTTATAATGCACTATACATGTCCGTCAAGTCTAATTCATCTCCCATCTCTTTTTGCAATCGCATTAAGTCTTTAAACAAACTTTTTACCTTACCGTCATTTTCCTTATTGTCTGCAAGATTATTCATTTCTTCCGGATCATCATGCAGGTCAAACAAAAATATTTTATTGACACGTGGGTAAATCAGCAATTTGAATCCATCTTTTCTGATCATTCTCTGCAAGTCCATATAACACCCATAGATGGCATCATAGTTGCCATTTTCTGATTCTTCATTTACAAGATTCATGAAGCTTTTGAACTCCACAAAAGGTGGCTTTTCAATTCCTGCAACCTCAAGGCTCGTGGCCATTATATCCTGCAAATAGACATCGTGATTTACTATCTTATTTTTGGGTATATCCGGACCGACGACCATAAGTGGCACACGGATGCTATGATCAAAGAGACTTTGCTTTCCAATTAATCCATGTTGACCGGCTGATAATCCATGGTCAGATGTAAAAAAGACATAGGTATTATTCATTTTTCCTGTAGCTTCAAGAGCATCCAAAATTAAACCTACTTGACTATCGAGATGAGAAATAATCGCATAATATTCCTGACGATGTTTTTTAACTGCATACTTCGTGCGCGGATACGGAGCTAATGCTTCATCCCGCAATGAAGGCTGATTACCGATACTATCTTTCCATGGATATTCGGGTAAAAAACTTGCAGGTAATTCGATGTTGTCAACTGGATATTTGTCAAGATATTCCTGTGGTGCTTGTCGCGGATCATGGGGCGCATTAAAAGCCAGGTACATAAAAAAGGGGTCTTCTTTAGTAGCCGCAATTTTTAGAAAATCAAGCGCATCATTTTTAACCACTTCGCTCCAATGAACGCCACCTTCCCAAAATCCTCCCTGCAGACTATCGGTAGGCAACCATGAATCGTCCGACTCATCCAGGGGCCGGGCATACCCTATTGGCATATAGTCGTTCCAATCTTTCATATCCCGGGATTCAAAATACCAGGATCGAATTGAATCTCCTAATTCATCCCTTCTGTCTCCAGGCATGCCGGGCCGTTCATGTCTGGCATCCTCAAAAACTTCATCGGACGGTGCCTGAACATGCCATTTTCCTGTCATGTAAGTGTCGTATCCATTTGCAGCCATAATCCTTCCCCAGGTCTGATCTATGGCCAGACTATTGCCTTTATTCCAGAGTACTTCCTTTTCTTTGGCTCGCCATATGGAGGCTCCTGATATGATCATAGATCGAGAAGCCACACATACAGCTCCATGCCATCCACCCATGTTATAAGCATGGGTAAATGATGTGCCGTTCCGAACAAGACGATCAAGGTTAGGCGTATATAATTCTTTATAACCAAGGGCATTAATAGATTCATACGTCTGATCATCTGTAAATAATAATACAATATTTGGTTTTTCTGAATTTATAGCATCGTCAGCATTTTGATCATTAGACTGGCAACCAATAACAATTAAAAACAAGAGGCAAAACAGGATGTTTGAGTGATTCATTATGATTTTTCAATTAAATATTTTCGATCTATTCAGGTATCATTTTAGTACACCCATTTCTTTTCCAACTTTTGTAAAAGCAGCAACTGCCTTGTCCAAATGCTCTTTAGTATGTCCGGTTGAAAGTTGTACTCGTATCCTGGCTTCTCCCCGTGGCACTACTGGAAAGTAAAATCCAATTACATATATCCCTTCTTTTAGAAGTGCTGCAGCAAAATCCTGAGAAAGTCGTGCATCATACAACATAATTGGAACGATGGCAGATTCAGTAGGTTTGATATCAAAACCTGCTTTCTTCATTTCTTTATAAAAGTAATCTGTATTAAAGTGCAAAGCATCCTGAAGATCATTTGTCTCGCTCATCATTTCAATCATCCTGATCCCTGCTTTTACAATCATCGGGGGTAGTGAATTAGAAAATAAATAAGGTCGGGATCGCTGGCGAAGCATATCAACAATTTCCTTTTTCCCTGTTGTGAACCCTCCTATCGCACCTCCGAATGCTTTACCTAAGGTTCCTGTTATTATATCCACTTTACCACGAACATCAAATAATTCAGTAACACCACGGCCAGTTTTGCCCACTACACCGGCAGAATGACATTCATCGATCATCACCAGGGCATCATACTTTTCCGCTAACTTTATAATTTCAGCCATTGGGGCAACATTACCATCCATAGAAAAAACAGCATCTGTAACAATAATCCTGAAACGCTGTTCCATCGCTTCCTTCAGTTTCTCTTCAAGATCATGCATGTCCGCATTCTTATATCGGTATCGCTGAGCTTTACAAAGTCTCACACCATCTATAATCGATGCATGATTCAGAGAATCTGATATAATAGCATCCTGGCTATTTAATAATGGCTCAAATACACCGCCGTTGGCATCAAAACATGCGGCATATAAAATGGTATCTTCAGTACCAAAAAATTCAGCGATCTTTTTTTCTAATTCTTTATGGAGGTCTTGAGTGCCACAAATAAACCGTACGGAAGACATGCCAAACCCGTACGTATCCATCCCCTCTTTAGCGGCAGCGATGAGTTCAGGATGATTGGATAATCCCAAATAGTTATTAGCACAAAAATTGAGCACTGACCGTCCTGAAGATACTTTGATCTCAGCCTCCTGAGGTGACGTTATAATTCTTTCGTCTTTATATAGTCCAGCCTCTCTTATAGATTTTATTTCTTCCTGGAGATATTTTTGAATTGATCCGTACATAATATATTGTTTTCTAATTTCAATTTAATTTTTTCTTCATCTCTGACAACATAATTGATGTCATATGACTTATATCGCACTCCGGTGTAAAACCCCAATCTTTTTTAGTGACAGAATCATCGATACTATCAGGCCATGAATCTGCAATTGCCTGTCTGAAATCAGGTTTATATTCTATCGTGAAATCAGGAATATGCTTTTTAATTTCATTATAAAAATCTTCCGGACAATAACTAAAGCCAGCAAGGTTATAGCCACTATGTATTGATAATTTGGATCTTTTCCTGTCCATAAGTGCAATCGTCGCTTTAATGGCATCCGGCATAAACATGAACGGCATGTATGTATCTTTCTCAATAAAGCATTCATAATGCCCGTGGGCTATAGCATCATAATATATTTCAACTGCATAATCTGTAGTCCCTCCGCCAGCTTCAGTCTTATAGCTGATTAAACCCGGGTATCTCAGGGATCTTATATCTATTCCATATTTATGATGATAATAACTGCACCATCTCTCTCCAGCTAATTTTGCAATACCGTAAACAGTCGTCGGTTCCATTACGGTTAATTGAGGTGTTTTTAATTTCTGCGTCGTTGGACCAAATACAGCAATAGAACTTGGCCAGAAAATCTTCTTTACCTTATCCACCATTCTTGCAATCTCCAGAACATTTAGCAAACTTTCCATGTTTATATTCCATGCCTGAACCGGCAATTTTTCTGCATTCCCAGACAAGACAGCTGCCAATAGATATATTTGAGTGATTTTATTTCTTATTATAAAATGAATCAACATTTTGTCATTCATCACATCTAGCACCTGAAAAGGCCCACCCTCTACGATGTCCTTTTCAGCCATTTTGATATCTGTGGCATACACCCGGTCGGCACCAAATTTCTTTCTTAGCGCAATCGTTAATTCAGATCCGATCTGCCCTGCGGCACCTATGATCAGGATACGTTCTACACTCATTTTATAAAAAATTTGAAATTATAATTTAAATATTCTTTTCATTTTTATCCACTTTTCTCCTGGGGCCGACTGCGGCAAGGGTTGTTGAAACCGCCACATTAAGTTTTCCCATTCTATAACTTTTGGGTTTTCAGTATCCATTTTTGCCTTTCTATCGAAATCGAAATTCTCTACAGTTTCAATGATCATAAATAATCGATTTTCGATCCTATAGATTTCCATATCCGTAATACCGCTGTCTTTTATACTCTTTGTAATTTCCGGCCAAATATTTTCATTTCTATGATAAGATTCATATTGGCTTATAAGTTCTTTATCATTTTTTAAATCTAGGGCTAAACAGTATCGCTGACTCATGTTACTTTATTAAACAATAAACTAGGTAATCGATCTGTCCAAATGTACATATCCACCATCAACTATCAAAAACTGGCCTGTCGTATGCGAAGATTTATCTGAAAGTAAGAAAACTACCATAGCTGCTATTTCTGCGGTCGTCGTCATCCTCCGACCCAGTGGAATGTTATCAATTATTTCTTGTTCCTTTTTATCCGGATCGTCAAAACTTTTATCGAGCCAGTTTCTATATAGTGGTGTCATTACCTCAGCAGGTAATACTGCATTGACACGTATCGAAAATGGCAATAATTCTGCAGCCCATTCGCGTGTCAAAGCTAA
>JAJCYJ010000842.1 GCA_029262975.1 Saprospiraceae bacterium | reverse complement strand
ACCAACATTGTACCGGCGGGGGGAATCGAACCCCCACTCCCTTGCGAGAACTGGATTTTGAATCCAGCGCGTCTACCAATTCCGCCACGCCGGCCTACGGTTTTTGAGACTTATCCTTTCGGATCCGTAGTTAGACTGTATTTTATGTTGCTTTAAACATTCGTCAAACTTCTTCGGGGCACAAATATAACATACCTGTGAAAGGGTCACTAAAATGTATGGGAAAAGTTTTTTGAAGTTGTTTGTTGCTGGTCGTTGAGTTGCCAGTTGGTGGAGCATGGGTGTGGTCATATAGTTTATTTATTTGTCCGAGCAGGTTATTTGATAGCGGGTTTTATAATCGATGTTATATTCAACAGAGAGGGTCTTGTTAGCAAGAAAAGTCAAAAGGTTTTGCTAGTAACAAATGAAGCGCAGCAGGCGAATTTGGTGGGTCGGGGGATGCCTGGCTTGGCGGGTGTTGGCTTAAATTCGCGAGTTTTTTGGTTACTTTTCAACGATAGGAAAAGTAACATTGATTGCAGTGATCATTTTAATTTTATCTTGCATTTTCACCTAAACAGAATATAATATTGTAATCAGTGTAATAGTTTGAAGATGTATTGATCGAGTCGAATGGTGTGATCATTGGAACGCATAGTTGACATTTAGGTGTGACGATTTGGGCATTAAGCCCACTGTCAAGTGTGGGAGTGAGTGTGGGGGTATACAACGCTTTCAATCAACCTCACACCTCAATATGATTCGCCTTAATATAAGCTACCAGCTCATCGATATATCCAAATGACAGCGCCACACAAGTGTCAGCAGCTCCATAATAAATAGCGATACGATTACCTTCCTGGACAGAAGCACATGGGAATATCACATTGGGCACATCTCCTCTTGTTTCATAATCAGTGACCGGAGCCAGTAAATAGGGTCTGGCACGATACAACACTTTAGATGGGTCATCTTCGGCTACAATAGCTGCTCCCATAGCATATCTGAATCCATTGCAGGTTTGGATCACACCATGATATATAATCAACCAACCTTCGCTTGTCAACACCGGTACAGCTCCGGCTCCAATCTTTTTTGATTGCCAGGCGCTTTCTTCAAATTCTGTAACTTTCATCACAAGGCGATGATTGCCCCAGAATTTCATATCGGGACTATAGCTTACGTAGATGTCGCCAAAATTAGTATGTGTATTGTCACTCGGTCTGCTCAGGAGCGCATACATACCATTTATTTTCTGAGGAAATAAAACACCATTTCTATTGTAAGGCAATAAGGCGTTTTCACATTGATAATATGTCTTGAAGTCATAGGTGTACGCTAGACCAATGGTCGGTCCATGATATCCATTACACCAACTGACCCAATACGTATCTTCTATTTTAGTTACCCGGGGATCATATTTATAATCGGAATGCAGCATTTCAGTATTACCCGGAACCATTACTATAGGGTCTTCTTCGATTTGCCAGTCGATCCCATCTTTACTGAATCCCGTATGAATATTCATACGCACACTCTTGTCATCACATCTGAATACACCGGCAAAACCATCTTCAAATGGAATGACGGCACTATTAAAGATGCTGTTAGAAGTGCTGATGTGATCTCTATTAATAATGGGATTTTTAGAATATCGCCAAATTACCTCGGAAGAGCCTGAAGGTCTGTCTTCCCAGGGAATTGAAACTGAATTAGAATCGTCGTTTGATACAGCGGTCTGGCCATTTACTTTCTGAATGGCATTTTGATTATCAATCATAGGTACTATTGAAAGTGAAGTAAGTTTGTCATACCAATTTAATTTTAGAATTATAGTGGTAATTATAAATACGATAAGGGCAATTGTAAAATAGGGAAAGTTTTTAAGGACAAGAAATATGGGCATGACCGTCAAAGAAGTCTGCCATATGATGCCAACTATAATATTAACACCATCTAATTGGAAATTTCCATTTGGCTTAAATGAAGGAATTGTATTTTGTATCTTTTTTACAACGGGTCCCCAAAAACCCCAGGGATATGTCTGTTTGTAAAAGTTCATCAGGGTTTCATCATCCTGGGGAGCAGTAAATAAGGTGCCGGCAATTGAACCAACAAATGAAAAAAGCAGGATAAATGGAAATAAATATATAGCCGAAACATCTGGATATAAAATCGGAATAATTGTAGAAGCTAATAAGCCGGCAAGCATTCCGTAAAAATATCCAAAGCCATTAAATCTCCACCAAATCCATTTCAAGACATTGGCAGCAGCATATCCACCGTACAATGCAGAAGTTATCCAGAGTGTTAATGAGTTTATCGAATCTACATAAAATCCAAAAATCAATCCAACAATTACGATTCCTATGGATGCATAATAACTATACCTTACATAAGTTCGGTCTTCTGCATTCGGATTAATATATTTTTTATAAAAGTCATTGACCAGGTAAGCTGGTGCAGCATTAATAAAAGCTGCAAATGTACTCATGAATGCTGCGAGCAAACCCGCTAATAACAATCCTTTAAAACCAATCGGTATAAATCTGTCTATCGCCAGTGGAAGTATAATCTCAAAGTCTATATCGGCGCCCATAGATTCAAATTCCGGCAATAAATACACAAGTGCCAAAATTCCAAATCCAGCAATCATCAGGTATCGTGGAAAGTATAATGCCAACATCGTCAATCCACTCATTTTTGCGGATTCCATCGGAGTCTTTGTAGACAATATACGCTGCATGTCATAACTGGGAACAGGTCCGGCCATACTCGCAAAAATGCCTTTGAATAACATCATCATGAATAAATATCCAAATAGCTCAAAACCATCGGATTC
>JAJCYJ010000841.1 GCA_029262975.1 Saprospiraceae bacterium | reverse complement strand
GTGGATCTTTTAACCACCAATTGCCTACAACGCGTATATCACCCAGTTGAGTACCAGTACTTTGCGTATGCCTATTACCATCATAATGTATATCACTTTCAGTAACACGTATAATAGGAATGTTTAGCGTTAAGCTTAACCTTTGGTTGACACTATAACGTGTCGAAAGATTGAATGAATGATTACCCATTCTTGCTTCAAGGCCTTGCTCCTTGTATTCATGTTGTGCCTCGGTACCAATAAAAAAAGTATTTGATCGAAGGTGACGATAGGAAATACCAACTTCCCATTCACCATCAATAAGATAGGATTTTCCATTTTCACCAAGGTTCGGTGGGATGTGTCTTCCAGGTAGACATCCTTGAGATGAAATAGAAGAACAAAAAATACTCAGAAAAAAAATAATTGGGCATGTTATAATGCTCTTCGTATATTGTTGGAATTGAAAATTAGTTTTTCTAATCATAGCTGTTTCAGTTTTGATTTTTCCTCCTGTAAAATAGCAATATCTGCCCAACAATTACAATTTTTATTATACAATTCAGAAGTGGTATATTTCCTTTAAGGTTTTCATATACATACAATTGTATAATTCCTCTGTATTCAATCAAGTCCTGGCTGCTTTGATGACTTCTTGTAAATGGTACTACTGTCTCGTCTATAAATGTCTCTTGAGCGGCTTAAGTGTAAACGAAAGTGGAACAGATTGCATCAATAAAATAATCTGTCCTGCTATGTCCAGTAAGCCCAGATAGAACAACTTGGGTAGTCACAATTCATATAAAATGAAATACTTAAATAGATATTAAACAAGGATGAAATTATTAGAATATGCTTAATAAATTTGGTTCTAAGCCTCTTAATGTGGGTACTAATGACTTTGTTATAAAAATGGAAATTCAGTTATTTCTATTTAGTAATAAGAAAACTTAGGATTTGAAGGATCAAAAGAAGCGTTGGGTGAGCGAAGCGGAATCATGCTTTGGCGTGATCAGAAGTCCGGTCTCCGCCGGCCATAGCCTTCAGCCTCGGCCTAAGGCGACGGATGGGGACATCTGGCTTAGCGAACCTCGAAGAGGCTAGTAGCTCAACTTCAAATGAATGATTGGCTCTAAGCCCTGATGGGTTCAGTCATTCCAATATGCTCTGGCACATTGGTTTCAATAAAGGTTGAAAATCATTCCTTCATTTCGAGAGCTTTTTTTTTTGGTTCCGTTTTTTTTTTGCGTTTGAAAAAAAATGAACATATGCCAAGAGTTACAGTGAATATTGATCTATCCACTATAGAGGGCGTAGAACCATAAATTTTACTCAATATCTTAAGTTATTCATTGATTAAGATATTCACTTACTAATTATGGAAAACCATCTTTATACAGATGTAACTAACGGAAGTAGTAAGACTATTTTAAAGGCTTTCGTTGTTTGAAGAGTCGTAGCAATAAAATTGTTGGATAATATGAAAATGCATTCAAAATCAATATTTCTTATTCATTTGACTTTTCCGACGTAATCCTAAATTATATAAAAGGTGACATTCAATTAAATACGTATCATAAAGGGGTACTTTTTGGGCATTGGGCAGCTATCAGAAGTGTTTAAAAAACGAAATTAAAGCCTACTTCTCTTAATTACTTTTTGGTGTAAGTAGATATATTTCTCCTGTATCCGTATCTCTAGAGGAAACTACTTCTTTCCCATCTGAGGACCATCCTCCATTATATGTGTGCCTCTTACCCTTCCCACTTACAACTTCTATAGGCAAATTCAAAGGGGTTGACCATTTATTGGTTATGACGTCATAATTAATGGCAAGAATGGGCAGCGCTTGGTTATAGTGCCCTGGAGATGAATTATAAGAAATATGACTATAATCAGAAGATACAGTGCTCAGACGCCTGACCAGATGCAAGATGATGCTCGACGCGAGTATCAAGATTTATCGAGTACATGGATGTCTGGCCGGAGCCATCAAAGGATTTGCGGGTATAAATCACGTGACTGTCATCCTTATACCAATTAAACTGACGATGTCTTCAAGACCTGTTTTAGAAAGTTCCTTACTATCTGAGTTTATGGTCCAAAGGGCATTACCTTCGTCATCATCAGGTATAAATACAATTTTGTTTCCGTCAGTGGAATACCGACTTGCTGAACTCATATTGCTCCAGGCTTCACACGTCATACGCATTTTGACATCAAAAGTTAACTGAGTTTGATCGAGACCGTCAAAATCCATTTTCCAATCTTGATATGACCCAGTCCAATCAGAAAGAAAAACGATCTCATTTGCGTCCGATAGGAATAAAGTCGTTGGTCTGATAAACCTGAAATAAAGTTTGAAATAGCGATTGATGATGGCATCACTTCTGTAGGCATGAGTAATCCTCTGGTATATCTTGTGAAGAGGTGATATTGTTCCCATAGAGGGTTATATTGACTCATCTAAACTTTTAACTTTAGGCATTGATTTGAGTGAGGATGCTTTATTAACTTGGCTGTAAATTTGGATCAGGGAACACTGGTTTTTTTAAAAAA
>JAJCYJ010000840.1 GCA_029262975.1 Saprospiraceae bacterium | reverse complement strand
CGGTTTTACCAAATACAATAGATCCTGCCATTTTCACACCGGAGAAATTTAACAAGGCCCATTTAAGGAATAAGTGGGATATTCCGGACAATACACTGGTTGTTGGTTTTATAGGTAGATACGAAAGTCAAAAGGATCCTATGGTCTTTTTGAATATCGCAGAAAAATTAAATTCTAATAATCAATTTGCCTTTATGATGATGGGTGAAGGAAGTATGTTCGAACAGATAACCACTCAAGCTAAAGGTCTTCCAAATGTAACCCTGCTATCACCTGATAAAGCTCCTGCCTGGTTTTATGCGATGTGCGATGTAATGGTTTTTCCTTCTAAATATGAAGGACTTCCATTAGTAGGATTGGAAGCCATCTCTATGAATGTGCCTGTAATTGCTACAGATGTTGTTGGCTTCAAAGAACTTGGACCATTGGGTATTCATCTGGTGGACCCTAATTATTTTGAAGATGAATGTGTCAAATTATTGCTACAGAAATCTTTAATTGTGCCGAATATTTCAGACCTATATCTACGTACTAAAGATGATAAAAAACAAGCATTTTTAGAAAATCTTATTGAATCCAATAAAGATTAGGTGTCATTCGAATAGAAATTATCTTTGCGGGTGTTATCATAAAAAAATCAAGTAAGTGAAGAAAAAAGCGTTGATTACAGGTATAACCGGCCAGGATGGATCCTATTTGGCAGAACTTTTACTTTCCAAAGGATATGAAGTTCATGGTATTAAAAGACGTTCGTCATTATTTAATACATCCCGAATTGATCATTTGTATCAAGATCCTCATGAAGCTAATTTGAGATTTTTTCTTCATTACGGCGATTTAACAGATGCAACCAACCTTGTTAGAATTGTCAAAGAGGTGCAACCTGATGAGATTTACAATCTTGGGGCCATGTCTCATGTCAAAGTTAGTTTTGACAGTCCTGAATATACGGCGGATGTTGATGCCATGGGTGCCTTAAGACTTTTAGAAGCAATCAGATTATTGGGTATGGGCGATAAATGCCGTCTGTATCAAGCTTCAACATCAGAGTTATATGGCCTTGTCCAGGAAGTTCCTCAATCTGAGAAAACACCATTTTATCCTCGATCTCCATATGCCGTAGCAAAAATGTATGCCTATTGGATCACTGTTAATTATAGGGAAGCCTATAACATGTTTGCCTGCAATGGTATTTTGTTTAATCACGAAAGTCCATTAAGAGGAGAAACATTTGTCACCAGGAAAATTACACGGGCAGTTGCCAAAATTGCCCTGGGCCTACAGAATAAATTTTTTCTTGGCAATATGAATGCCAAGCGAGACTGGGGGCATGCGAAAGACTATGTCGAAGCCATGTGGTTGATGCTACAACAGGATAAGCCGGAAGATTTTGTTATCGCAACTGGTATCACTACCTCTGTTCGAGATTTTGTTAAAATCTCTTTCGAGGTTGTAGGTATTGAACTAAAATTTACGGGTGAAGGAATTAACGAACGAGCTGTTATTCATAAATGTAAGAATAATGATTATCAGATTGAACCAGGAACAGAAGTGCTGCGTGTAGATCCTAAATATTTCAGACCAACAGAGGTGGAACTATTAATAGGCGATGCTACTAAAGCCAATGAGCAACTAAATTGGACACCTTCTTATACATTAAAAGAAATGATTCAAGAAATGGTCTTGAGTGATATAGAACAATACAGAAAAGACAGTATTCTGCTCAATGCGGGTTTTGACGTAAAGAATGAATATGAGTGATATGGACCTTGATTCCAAAATATATATAGCCGGGCACAGAGGAATGGTAGGCTCAGCCATCCTTAGAAAATTAGAAGCATTAGGTTATGAGAACTTTATTCTGAGATCTTCATCAGAGCTGGATTTGCGGAAACAATCTGAAGTAAATACATTTTTTGAAATCCAGAATCCCGATTTTGTGTTTTTAGCTGCTGCTAAAGTAGGTGGTATACATGCTAATAATTCTTATCGCGCTCAATTCTTGTATGACAATCTGATGATACAATCTAATGTCATCAATGCGGCCCATCTTAATGGTGTTAAAAAGCTCATGTTTCTGGGTTCTTCATGCATTTATCCCAAATTGGCTCCCCAACCATTAAAGGAGGATTATTTGTTAGAAGGTCCACTAGAACCAACCAACGAACCATATGCAATTGCGAAAATAGCAGGGATCAAAATGTGCGATGCTTATCGCCAAGAATATGGAAGCAACTTCATATCCGTAATGCCCACAAATTTATATGGGCCAAATGACAATTACGATTTAGCCAACTCCCATGTCCTGCCGGCTTTAATCCGAAAGTTTTATGAAGCAAAATATAATAACAAAGCAAGCGTTGAAATCTGGGGAACAGGAAAACCACTTAGAGAATTTTTACATGTCGATGACCTTGCCGATGCATGCGTTTTCTTAATGACATCTTATAATGAACCCGGACATATTAATATAGGATGTGGAAAGGATATTACCATCCTTGACTTAGCTCTGCTAATTAAGGACCTTGTTGGATTCGAAGGAGCTATCACACACAATCTTGCAAAACCTGACGGCACTCCCCAAAAGCTTATGGATGTAAGCAAATTAAATAAATTAGGCTGGACACCTAAAATAACCCTTGAGGACGGAGTTAGAGATACTATTACTGATTTCGTCAGTAATAGGCATAACTACCAAAACAATCAGAATGCACATAAACTTTAAAATCTACGACATTGTACTTATTGCCTTATTCGTAGCAATATTAGGAATCAAATTTTTTGTGTTCCCAGAAGCAGAATACCTTACAGCTCTCGCTCTTACCATATTTGCTGTTGGAATACTTCATATTATCAGGTCTAATCAATCTTTAATAGACAAAACGTACCTGCAGGGTCAAAAACATTTCGATATAATTGAAAAAGGAACCAAGGAAAATAAGACCTCCTTGCTCAAATCTATTTATAAAGAATTTCAATTTCTAAACTTTCTGATAAAAAAAGAAAGCGACCAATTATCAGAAAGGACGAATTACGCTATAGAATCTTCAGAAGAGATTATAAAAGCAAGCATATCTCAGAATCAGCTTGGTCTTAGTCAGGACCTGCAAAGCATTCTGCAAAAGATTGACCAAAGTAATACACATAATACTATAGCATATAAAAATATTATAGACAACTACAACAGTGTCAAAGACTATAATCAAAAATCACGTGAGTTTTTAAAGGCGTATTTGGAAAATGTTCATGCATCTCAAAGTTTGCATTTAGATAAAATAGTGCAAGATCAGTCTAGTATTAAAAATGAAATAATCCATTCTGGTAAGAAAATTACTGATACAAGAAATGATCTTATAAATGTACATAAATCCGAAAGCACCAAGCAACTCATAATTGTCCAAGAATTAGTAAATGAATCTTCCAGACTACATTCTTCTTTCCATAGTACAAAGGAAGAAATAATAAAAATATACAAGGAAGAGAATATCGATCAAAAACAAATTGCAGATACTATCCTGAATTCATTCAATTCATTGGCTACTCAATTAATCGATACCAAATCAGAATTAAGTAAATTTCATTTAGAAGGAAATCTCGACTTCATGCAAGGGATTAACAACCTTCTTGCTTCACATGAAAGCTTAAGCACTCAAATAAAAGATTCAAAAGAAGAGATACTTGAACTCCGAGAAAAAGACAGCTCCAACAGACTGTCCAAATTAGATCAAGTAATCCAAAACCAGGAAGAAGTTAAATCAGGATTGAGTGGCACAAAGCATGAAATAGTCGCCATACAGAATAAATCCAATTCTACACAAATAGCCAAATTAGATGGTCTTGTCAATTCCAACCTGAAGTTAAGCGAAGAAATAAAAAACTCAAAAGAAGAGATTCTTGAATTCCGAGAAAAAGATAGTGTCGTTAGTAATTTGAAATTAGAAAATATTTTCAAATTACAAGAAGAAGTTAAATCAGGATTGATTAGTACTAAACAAGAACTGATCACCCTCAACAGAGATGCCAAATCTGAACAAATAACCCGATTAGATGGACTTATTCATTCAACCATAAACTTAAGTAATCAATTAAGAGATGCCAAAAAAGACTTGGTTCAGTTACATTCAGATAATCTAAGTAGTCACGTCGAAAATGCAAATAGCCTTCAGGAATCTTACAAGTTGCTCCAGATATATGTGGCTCAGGCGCATAATGAAATTATCAATTTACAAAAGGAAAATTCACAAGATCAGTCTTCCAAGGTAGACGAAATCATTAAGCTTTATAGTAGAATAGAAAAAGCTATTCCAGATATAAAGTTTGATTTACTCAAAGAGCAAAAGGTTACTACAGAAAATATAAATACTATTCTATCTAAAAATACCGAATTAATCGATTCAATTCTAATGCTAAATAATAGAATTGAGCATATTTCATTCACGACATCTAATAAAGATATAGAGCAAGAAGTGGTGCTAATCAAGAATCTCTTACAAGAGAGCATAGATAAGCTCTCACTCAAAATAGAAACCGTTAGAGATTCTGAAACCTATAATTCTCTCTTATCAAATTTTGATGACGCGCTGGGCAAACTACTCAAAGAATCCAGGAGTATACATCGATCTACACAAAAGACAATTGATAAAGAAATTAATAAAGTCGTCAAAACTCAGGATCAGAATTTTTATAATTTAAAATATGAAATTCTAAACGGACTTGATGAAAAGCAAGATCATTTTCTCACTTCAATTACAAATGAATCTGTAGAAGAAAAAATAATTCTGGGCAATATTTATATCAACACAATCATTCAAAAACTCAGTCAGGAACCAATTATTATCGGAGGATGTGGAAGATCTGGAAGCACCTTACTTCTATCGATGCTTTCAGCTCATCCAAAAATATTAGCAATACCAGAAGAGACTTATGTCTTCAGTCCAGATGCTTATAATCCTAAAATGCATCATGACAATCCTTTTGATGTTAATAAATTGTACAGCGAACATATTTCCAAGCTTGAAATTCTGCCAACACAAGACAGATGGTGTGAGAAATCTCCAAAAAATGTTCTTTTCTTTGATCGCATCTTAGAGTATTATCCTTCTGCCCGCATTATTCATCTTGTGAGAGATGGAAGAGATGTCATCTTATCTAAGCATCCAAGAAATCCAAATGAATATTGGATAAGCGAAGAAAGATGGATCCAGGACGTTACCAAAGGCCTTGAACTAATAGATCACCCTAATGTCCTAACAATAAAATATGAAGATCTTATTTTGAACTATGATGAGACGATGTCTGTCATTTGTAATCATATCAGGGTCGACTTTAATTACCATCTTAAAAAATGGCACCGTTTCGCTAAAATTCGAAGTAACGAAGCGTGGTTTGGAGAGGTAGAACCCATTTATTCCTCATCAATTGGAAGATGGAAAAATAAGGAGAATCAACACAAAATTCAAAAATTCTTACAAAACAAAAGGGCCACCAACATTTTGAACGAATTAAAGTACGATTTACCTGAATCAAGGACTAAATTGAAAAAAATAAACGCCTAATACCCAAGTGTTCTTATAAATGAAATATATCAACTGTACGTCATTTGCCTGGCAATATCCAGCAATTACTGAAAAATTCGCATATGAGTGTCTCCTTGATGAGACTGGGCTAAAAGAATTTGATGCTTATTATATCGCTTATCCCTGGGCTACAATAATTGATCTTTATCATAAAGACTGGAAAGAGTATAATGACATAAATGATTTTTTAGATAAAAATCTCTCACTCACTCCTGTCGCACACCATACAGTGATTACAGTTTGCCAAACTTATAACTTCCGGAAATTCTTACCCTATTTTAAAAAGATAGGAATTAATATTCTTTATGCTCCTCATGCAACGAAGTATGACTATTATCTAAATAAAGAAAAATTTGGAATAGAAATTTTGCCATTTCCATTATACCCTGTATATGAGACACCTGCCAATAAAAAGAAAGATCTACTCTATTCTTTTATTGGCAATATCTTTTACAATGGTGAAGACAAAGACAACAATCTCAGGGTAGAGGAGCTTAGAAAGGGCATTGTTGAAAAGGTAAATCATCCTGAGCATACAATTATAAAAAGTATTGATAAGTGGCATTTCCAGGATACTGTCTATAAAAAGCAGATTTATGGACAAACATTAAAGGAGAGCGAAGTCCTTGAGGAAAACAATAGATCTAAAGAGTATTCAGAAGTCTTGTCAAGGAGTATATTCAGTCTATGCCCCAGAGGTATTGGTCCCAGCTCCATAAGATTTTGGGAATCTCTGAATGCAGGAAGTATTCCCGTGGTTATTGCTGATGACATGTGGTTGCCGAAAGGAAAAACCAATTGGCATGAGTCTGTGGTCTTTATAAGTGAATCAGCCTTATCAAATATCCCTAAACGTCTCGCAATATATTCCGAAAAAGACGTTGAACAAAAAAAATCAAACCTAGCAAAAGCTAAAGTTGAATTTCTTGGATCAAATTTTATTAATCCAATAAAGTACAGACTATTAAACGAGAAGACTATTAAACAAGAAGGGATTTATTCTTTGTTTATCCCCTTTTATCGAGTTTCACAAGAAAGCAGGCTTAAGGAATATTTAATATGTTTACAACACAATCTTAATAATCCAAGGATCAAGAATATTTATGTCCTCTACGAATATTGTTCTGGAAGTATAGAGTCGAATGCTAACGAATTACCTAATATTTTT
>JAJCYJ010000839.1 GCA_029262975.1 Saprospiraceae bacterium | reverse complement strand
AATTCAAATAATAATCACAGGTTTAATTCTAAAATTGAAGCTGACCTGGATAGCACTCAAAAGCTGATCACTCGAATAAGTCTTGGCTGGAATGATGGCTCTTCAACGAGTACGAGTGCGACAAGAAACCTGGATCTTCAGAATACTGTGATAAGTGGGGGTGTATATGATAATTTATCTTTCGGCGATCAAATTAATGCAAGCCTAAGTTCGACTTATATGAAGAGGTTGAAAAAGCGTGGTCGTTTTTTAAGTAGTTCGTTGTCTTTAGGAATCTCTGATAATGATCAAAATGCTGAATTAAATTCAATTAATGACTTTCTTGTAAACGGCATAATATTTTCCGATACTTTGCATCAAGAACAACTTCAAGCGGATAATTCTAAAAATTATAATTTTAAAGTATCTTATACAGAGCCCTTAGGCAATCGAAAATATTTGGAGTTGAACGTGTCACGGAGAAATATAAATAATGATTTTGATAAAGATTATTTTGATTTAGTAAGTATCAACGGCGAGAATAATGCCACTCTGAATAGCCAGCTTAGTAACCGATACAATCGGGATTACTCCTATAATCGAGTCGGACTAAATTATAAAATCAACAAAAATAAAAGTAGTTTAACATATGGCTTAAGTGTACAACATTCAGACCTTAATGGCACATTGAAAGATGAAGGGGTCATGATCAATAAAGATTATATTTATTTGCTACCTGGTCTGGTTTATAATAATGATATCTCTGCCTCTAAAAGCCTGACAATAAGATATAATACCAATATCAACGAACCCTCACTGGAACAATTGCAGCCACAGATTGATAACGCTGACCCACTAAACATATATATTGGCAATCCTTCTTTAGAACCTTCTTACAGACATAGCCTTCGTGTAAACTTTAATAGTTTTTCTCAATTTAGTAATATTGGATTTTTCAGTTTTGTAAATGCAAGTTATGCTAAGAATAATATTACGAATACGAGAACTGTCAACGAATTCTTTGTTCAAACCACGATGCCGATAAATACCGATTATGCCTTTAATACATCACTATATTTAAATTTTAATGCCCCACTTAAGTTCATTAAACAAAAAATTACGATCACCAATAATTTGTCTTTCTCAGATAATATTCTCTTTATAAATGGATCCGAGAATAAGGCCAAAAGAATAAATAATAGGGTGAGGTTCTCTCTGGACAATTGGAAAAAAGACGTTGTAGATCTTGAGATTGGTACAAGATTAGGATTTAATACAACCAGTTATTCTGAAAATAGTGAATTGAATCAGTCCTATATGGATGCAGAGTATTTTATAAACCTGGATTTGGATTTAAAGAAGGATTGGGATTTCAGTACTAATTTCAGACATAATATTTATTCCGGAGAAGAATTTGGAGCCCAACTTTCGCTCACCAGATGGGAAGCTTCTGTATCGAAGATTTTACTCACTTCAAAGAAGTTGAGGGTAACTCTTTCCGTAATGGATCTTCTGAACCAAAATCAAAATGTAAATCGTACTTCTGATTTGAATTATATCCAGGATGAGCGAATAGAATCCCTGGGCAGATACGTCATGTTAAGTTTATCTTATTCGTTCTCAGGTTTTGGAGAAGAAAACTTTTTTGGGAGGGGTGGCGGTCGCAGAAGAGGAAGGAGGTAAGTACCAAGAGAACGTACTCACATAGTGTATCAAAAATGAACTCATTTAGTGTGCCACTTCACTCACTAATTCGATATCGATGTATTGACATATGAATATTGGTATAATCTCCACATTTTATATATTTGATTCCCGTACATAGAATGGTCTACAAAGTTAATTTGGGATATTCTGAATCAAAAAATCTGATATGAACTATAGCCGCTATACCTTTTTTTTATTTTTTATTTTTTCTTATATCACGAATGCCAGTAGCTTGACTGACCAGCTGCAACTGGAGACGGCAGATATGAAAGTTATAGCGGAGCGCATACTGAATGATTTAAAAGCCGCTAAAGGAATTCTGCCTTCCGAACCACCTTCGATTGAGGTAAAAACATTCGGTGGAGGGATAAAAATAGCGCAGATGGTCTATGATCAAAAGAGGATAGAATTAGATGTCCGAACATTTAATATATGCGAGCGAGTAGCGGCCGGACGCGACAATGCGCTGGCATTTATCATCGGTCATGAATTGGGCCACTATCTCAAAGCTCATAAACAAGTAAATCACCATACGACCAATCCGAGTGTCAACCAGGGCTTTGCAGTCATGTCGCCCAATGCTAACCCAGTCATGAGAGCTAACTTTTCCAATGCGATTAAGTCCTATCGTGGCACATTTGAAGAAGCAGAAGCGGATTTGGAAGGTGCCTTTCTCGGTTATCTGGCCGGATACGAAACGGGTCCTGCAGGAGAAGAATTGTTGCGAAAAGTCTATGCAGATTCCCAAATGGGTCTATCGGAAACAGGTGCTGGATATCCTTCCCGGGAGGAGCGTGTTAATATTGTGCGTCAGACGACTGCTGAACTGGCAGAACTGACACCTTTGTTTGAGACTGCTAAATATCTTACTGCTATCGGACGGTATGCTCAAGCCATTTCATTTTTAGAAAAAGTTGCATCCAAGTTTGAATCGCGTGGGATTTACAATAACCTTGGAGCCCTGCATGTCTTACACTTTTTGGATCAATTACCCAATCCTAAGATGATTACTGATTTTGAATTTCCGGTAGCATTCGATTCCGATTTCAGGGCCCCTGATCATAAAGATGAAAGAGTAGCAACCATGGGAATTGCGAGCCCTAGTTATCCCTGGGTTTTCATTGACCCTTGTAACATATCATTTCTCCAACAACAACTGGAAAGACCCAGGGAATACCTTAGAAAGGCTATCAATCTTGACAAAAAATATGCAACGGCTCATTTGAATTTGTCCATAGTAGAATGTATCTACGCCGTACTCTTTACAACGGGTAACGAATGCGTAGAAGCAAAAAGAATGGAGTTTTCAAGAGCATTGTCGAGCGCATATTCAGCTATTACCGAATCAGACAAGTTATTAAAAGGGCATTATATAGAATATTTTGATTTTGCTCCCTCCATTGATAAGAAGGCAATTTCCATTCCAAAAAATTGGGAATATTTTGAAGACTCTGCAGCCCAGTATCCGTATTACAGAGAGGTATTTTCCGATAAAGATATTTCACATGCGGGTGTGCCATATCCAGAAAAAAGAACTACGCTTTACACCAGGTGGGGACCTGATTCTTTAGATATTCCTCAAGCCAGAAGACTGTTATCAAATGCATATGTACAATTGGATATTGTCAGAATTTTAAGTGGCCAGGAATTACCAAATAATAAAATATTAGCATTTAGCAAAAACGCCATTGAGGTACCCACCGTTCCATTTTCACGTGGTAAGGAGATGGATCAAAAAAACAATATTGCGATTTATAATTTTAACATTGCACATGCAAATCCACAAGTTGCTGGTGTTTCCACAAATTCAAATTCTTCGACTACACCATCATCGAATTTTATAATAACCCTGGATTCAAAGAATGTTCGTGAAATTCAAGGTGGAATTGCACGATCACAATGGAGGGATGAAGTCTTGATCGATACATCCCGTTTTGACTCCCATTTTAAAAAAGAGGAAAATGGTTCCATATTCCTGCCGGGTGTTTCTTACTCCAATCAGAATGTACGGACGACTTTTAAGCGAACAGATTCGGACTTGTTTCAGATTTATTCTAATGAGACCTTACCCTATGGAGAAGACTTGAGAAAGGAATTCAGCATGTTTCTAATTCCACATTCATTTGATTCAATAAATGTTCAGGAGAACATGACTATTTCTAAAGGAATGGCGCTTAGCGAAGTTCAAACTTTAATGGGATCCTATGATAAAAGCTTACATGTGAGCACGGGCAGCTTACTTTCATACCAGACTTTTTCCGAAAAAAATAATTATCAAAAACTACAAAATGACGCGTCCGATGCGCAGGGCGAAAGAATAAATATTCCTTTTAGAGGAGCTGTAATCAAAATAGCTCCGGAGGTTCCCATTACTCCAAGTACCCGTATTGATGCCAGTGAAGAATTAGGATATGGGATCATACTTGACATCGATAAATCAAATAAAGTGCAAGGTTGGGTGTTATATCATACCAGGGTCAAAACAGGAGCATTGGAGATTCCAAATGGGTAATGTTGCACGGATATAGATTTGGGCGTAAGCCAGAATGAATTTCCGTTTGAGCCCTTGGCAACTATGTTTTGTTAAGCATTATCTTATGCTTTCTCAGTCTTTGGAGAAGCCTGCTTTGTTGAAAGGGAGAAACATTCAGGAAGAAACGGGAAATAACTATGTAAGATTAAGTCCGTAATGTTGACGCCCAAGAATCCTTTTACACAGTATTTATCGGATTAGGTTTGTAACACATATATAGCTGACCAAATAAAAGGGTAGAATTTGTGATAATACGTGGGACAAGTAGACCAAATAGAACATTATCTCGACCAAACAATGGTTAATACTAAAACCTTTAAACGGCTATATCGTTATCTTTGCGCGCTATTACATATTTTGGCTACTTACAATATTAATACATGAATAATCCTGTCCTGACTGATGCTCAGTCTCACACAGATACTTTAAAGAAACAAATGAGGGATATATTAAAGGTTCAAGACGTTTCCAAAACCTTTAAGAGCGGAAGTCGCGAGGTCAATGTTCTTTCTGATATAAATTTCAGCATTACCGAAGGAGAAATTGTCGCAATTGTTGGCCCCTCCGGGAGCGGAAAAACAACTTTGTTGGGTTTATGTGCCGGATTGGATCACCCTACCACAGGGAATATTCACATTTATGACAGGGACATAAGTAAGCTTACCGAGGATGAAAAAGCTGCTATCAGAAATGAATATGTAGGTTTTATTTTTCAAAATTTTCAGTTGATTCCTACCCTAAGTGCCTACGAAAATGTCATGGTGCCGCTCGAACTCCAGGGGCATTCCAAATTGGCCAGAGAACGTGCACGTGAGTTGTTGGATCGGGTAGGTCTTGGAGATAGAATGACGCATTACCCAAGCCAGTTATCAGGAGGAGAACAGCAGAGAGTTTCTCTTGCTCGAGCCTTTTGTAATAACCCGAAATTGTTATTTGCTGATGAGCCGACAGGTAATCTGGACGGAGACACAGGTGCAAAAGTGGAAGAATTACATTTTGAACTGAATAAAGAACAAGGGACAACGCTTATAATCGTCTCCCATGACATGGAGTTAGCACAAAAGACGGGACGGATTATCAGATTAAGATCTGGAAAGATTATTTCTGATCAGCCTAATCAAAACCAATGAGTTCAATCGGATTTATCTTAAAGACGGCGTTAAGGGATAGCCGAAAGGATATTGGCAAACTGGCTATGTTCATGGCCTCTATTGTCCTGGGTATAGCTGCACTGGTAGCTATAAATTCTTTTAATTATAACCTGGTTGATGATATTGACAAACAGGCAGCCACACTACTGGGTGCTGACATTGTAATATCTGATAATAAACCAATTCCTGAAGATCTTGTAGGAGTCGTTGATTCCTTGCCAGGAGAGCGAGCTACACAATTGCAATTATTCTCCATGGCATATCTGCCTAAAACGGAGGAAACTCAGTTTGTTAATGTAAAAGCCATACAAGGTGGATTTCCATTTTATGGCTTTCTGAAATCAGAACCTGCGTCAGCCAACGAAACGTTCCGAAGTTCTCAGACTGCACTGGTAGATGAAGGTATGATGTTGCAATATGGACTCGAAGTTGGTGATTCTATTAAGATAGGGCAGATTAAATTTGGTATCGCCGGCAAACTTCAAAGTGCTTTCGGTAGTGCTGCTGTTGGGGGCACTTTTGCTCCGACCGTATATATATCACGCGAGAATTTAGCCTTGACAGAATTAGTCCAACCGGGAAGTCTCGTAGACTATGAATATTATTATAAAATCGACGATACACTTGATCCGGATAAATGGAGGGATGATCATCGGCAGGCATTTCGCAATGAAGGTGTCCGAATTGAGACTATTGAAAGCAGGAAAGAGAATCTAAATGAAGCTTTTGACAATCTCAATAACTTCTTAAATCTGATTGCACTTGTTTCATTATTGTTAGGATGTATCGGTGTGGCCAGTAGTGTAATGATCTATGTCAGAAATAAAATCCCCTCTATTGCTGTCTTTCGGTGCATGGGCATGAAGGGAAATCAGGCATTTTCAATTTATTTCTTTCAAATTC
>JAJCYJ010000838.1 GCA_029262975.1 Saprospiraceae bacterium | reverse complement strand
GATGTCTATGTTGTGGATGCGACAGGTGGAAGTCCCCAGCGATTAACCTGGCATCCGGGAGGAGACATTGTCCAGGGATGGAGTCCTGATAACAAAATCATTTTCAGGAGCGGTAGATCCGGACATCCCACTGAGACTAATTCTTTTTACAGCATTGGTGAAAATGGAGGTTTTCCTGAGGCCCTGAATGTTACGCGTGCAGCCTACGGTGAGATTTCCGGGGACGGCAAATATCTAGCGTATACACCCATAACATCATGGGATCCTGAGTGGCGTAACTACAGGGGTGGCCAAGCCATGCCCATATGGATACAAGATTTGTCAAATGGAGATTTGATGCGAACACCACAATCGGATAAAGAACGACACCTGGATCCTGTCTGGGTTGGCAACCAGGTATATTATTTGTCCGAACGGGATTATGTAAGCAATATATGGTCCTTCGATATCACGACCCAACAAGAGCAACAGATCACTTTCTATAAAAAGTATGATATCAAAAGTCTTGATGCCTTCGAAGATGATATAATCTTTGAGCAGGGTGGGTATCTTCATTTGCTGGAAGGAGGAAGTACTTCATCCATACAATTGGAAATTAATGTCAGAGGTGACATGAATTTTGCTATGCCACGATGGGAAAATGTTCGAGGGAATAACCTTCAAAATCCCTCGCTTTCGCCAAATGGGAAACGGGCCATATTCGAATATCGGGGTGAGGTAATAACTGTACCTAAAAAACACGGCAGTTTTAGAAATCTTACAAATACATCTGGTACAGCGGACAGATCACCATCCTGGAACCCAAAAGGAGACCGCGTTGCATGGTTCAGTGATGCATCAGGCGAATATCAATTAGTAATTTCAGATCAATTTGGCGCTCAGACCAAGTCACTGGCAGTCCCGGCAGGTACATTTTATTATAGACCAGATTGGTCGGCGGATGGCCAGAAGATTGCATTTACGGATACGGATTATAATATTTGGTATTTTAATAATCAGACCGATGCATTTGTAAAAATAGCTACTGATCGCTATGCCCATCCTAATCGAACGATGAACCCCATTTGGTCTCCCGACAGCCGATATATTGCATACGCCCGACAACAAGAAAGTCATTTCAAATCTGTCTTTATCTATGATACTGAGACGAGTATGACCCACCAGGTGACAGATGGCTTGGCAGATATTGAAACACCCATCTTTGATCAGGGCGGTGAATATTTGTACTTCCTCGCAAGCACTGACTATGGTTTGGCTTCCGGGTGGCTGGATATGAGTTCGTATGATCCGTCTGTCAGTCGTACGCTCTATGTAAGCGTATTGCACAAAGATGGTGCATCTCCCCTGATCCCAAAGAGTGATGAGGAGGAAGCCGAAGAGGAAAAAGAAGAAGTTAAAAAAGAAGATAAAACTTCCGAAATAAAGGAGGATGAGTCCGAGAAGAAAGAGGAAGCATCCAAACCTATCGACTTCGAGGGAATACAAAATCGCGTAGTTGCTGTAGCAGATGTATCGGGTGAATATGTTGGTTTGGAGAGAAGCCCGGAAGGTTCTGTTTTGGTTGTCGAAACGGGAGAGGGTGGATTGGTTGTCAAAAAATATGACTTTAAAGAGCAAAAACTGGACACTTATGTATCAGGTATTTCCTCATTTGTGACCTCATTTGATGGTGCCCATGCCTTATATCGGCAAGGAAGTAGCTGGAGTATTTCTTCTATTTCAGGCAAACCTAATAAAGAAGAAGATGGGCTCAAGTTAGATATTAGAATTAAAGTTGATCCTATGGCGGAGTATCACCAAATCTTCAAAGAAGGCTGGCGGTATATGCGGGACTTCCTATATGTAGACAATGTCCATGGTGCACCATGGGATCAGGTATGGTCCTGGTATTCGCCTTGGATAGACTATGTACGCCATCGTTCAGATCTCAACTATGTTGTAGACATCCTGAGCGGTGAAGTTGCGATTGGTCATTCATATGTCCGGGGCGGGGATATGCCGGATATTGATCGGGTCGGTATCGGTTTGTTGGGTGCTGATTATATTCTAGATAATGGACGCTACAAAATTTCAAAGATTTATTCAGGAGAACAATGGAATCCTTCTGTCAATGCTCCGTTGTCACAACCTGGTCTTGATATTAAAGAGGGGGATTTTATCACTTCTGTAAATGGCCATTCGGTGACCAGTAATAACAACCTGTTTCAATTCTTTGAAGAAACTTCAGGAAAGCAGGTAAGACTCTCTGTTCAAAGCGGCCAGGATGGTGAAGAGCGAATCGTGACTGTGGTGCCGATAAGTAATGAAAATCGACTACGTACAGTTGATTGGATCGAGGGCAACCGGCGTAGAGTAGATGAATTATCCAATGGACAGCTGGCATATGTGTATGTACCCAATACAGGTGGACCTGGATTTACATCCTTCAACAGGTATTATTTTTCACAACAGGATAAGAAGGGGGTCATCATTGATGAACGCAATAACGGCGGTGGATCTGCGGCGGACTATATGATAGATATTATGAGTCGTGAATTATTTGGCTACTTCAACAGTAAAGCGGGTGATAATCGACCCTGGACAACGCCCATAGCTGGTATTTGGGGTCCCAAAGTGATGATCATCAACGAGCGGGCAGGTTCAGGAGGAGATTTACTACCCTATATGTTTCACATGAAAGGCATAGGCCCATTAGTCGGAACACGTACATGGGGAGGACTTGTCGGGACCTGGGACACACCACCGTTTATAGATGGTGGCAGAATGGTCGCACCCAGGGGAGGATTCTTTGACGTTGATGGCAATTGGGCTGTTGAAGGTGAGGGCATTGCACCTGATATAGAAGTGATTATGGACCCTAAATCTGTATTGGCAGGAAGAGACCCACAATTAGAAAAAGCTGTAGAAGAAGCATTGCGCTTGCTCATAGAAAGTCCTTTTGAAATGAAGCCTGAGCCGGCTGCACCTGTAAGGTGGAAGCGCCCGATGGGGTGGGAGAAAGAGAAGTAGGGATTAATTGATAATTGAAAATTGTTAATTACTACTAGTTCGTATTTTGGGTTTAATGGGTTTAATGGGTTTAATGGGTTTAATGGGTTTAATGGGTTTAATGGGTTTTTGGAGTTTTTGTGCCTAAGTGCGAAAGTTCCTAAGTTCCTTGAATTCTGCAATATCGAAGTAATTGAGCTCGTTTTTTTCTGCGGGATGGTTTCCCTTTTAGGGATCAAGGGCGCGGGATGCAGAGAATTGAGATATAGAGGTTTAAGAAGTTTCGTGCCTAAGTACTTATGTTCCAAAGTTCCTAAGTACCTTGACTTGAATATAATTTTCAGATTATGCTGTCGCAAATTTTTTCTAATTTAATCGCTCGTTGTAGCTAGCTTTGGAAATAAAGCACTAACTTCTAATTATCAATTATCTACTGACGATGGCAAAGCCATATCAGCATTATATTAAAACACAGTATTCAGCAACCAACTACGAACAACAAACGGCGAACAACCTTTTTCAATTATAAATTATAAATGAATTACCTCGCACATCTAGCTTTATCCAACAGGGATCCTGCCATTATGCTGGGCAATTTTATTGCAGATGATATCCCCCGTAAGGAAGAGAAAGACGTGCCGAAGGATGTGATGAAGGGCATTAAATTACATCGCCGGATTGATGAGTTTACGGATGATCACAAAGCATTCAAAAAGGCAGTGAAGAAGTTAAGAAAGCATCACCGAAAATATGCACCTGTAGTATTGGATATATTAAACGACCACCTTTTATCGCGCAATTGGCATCTGTTTTATAATGGGAAGCAAAGGGATTTTCATCGATTTGTGTATGATCAATTTCATGAACATGTCATTAGACTTCCTCCGAAGGTTAGTTTGCATGTACACACACTTTTAGAATATGAATACTTGGCAGCTTATAACAGTCGTGAGGGAATTGAAGGTGTATTAAAGAGAATGGATCGGCGTACAAGATTTCCTTCTAATTTTTCATTAGCAGGTGATCATTTATATGAAGATTATAGTTTTTTCGAGGAGCAGTTTGTGATTTTATATGAAGATTTGAATGGGTTTGTGGGTGGTTGATTATTAAAATTGTCTATTCCGTAATCTACAATTTAGAATAGAGTATTCAGCTTGTAATTCTCTTGTTTATTAAGCCATTACACGAATAAATGGATTTTCGTTTATCACTGACATGATTTGGCATTTGAAGGTATTAAGCAAGGAAAATATGCTCCTGCCTTTTATATTTCAGATGGATATATGTGACGTACTCTTTTGATTTTTTTACATCCTAAAGATGAATTCGAAATATTATAAAGTTGGAATTTAATGTCTCTTAAAACTTTTAGACCCACTAATGTAATGTTTAGAGAATATCAAATAGAAAAAAAATGAACGACCCCAATTCTGAACCGATAGCAAAAGAATAGATTATGAAATGTAGTTTAGCATTTTGGGTGATTATCATTCTAATTTCTTGTTCCACAGAACGGAGTGTTATAAAGGTCGCGACAAAGAAAGGTGATTTGCCGCGAGAAGATGTTGTCTTAGTCCAAGATACATTTGATTATGATAATTTCTTTAAGTTAGGGAATCAGACAATCGAGATATCAATGGTTAGTGAAATATTTAATCAATTAAAAGACTCAATAAGTACTTCAGTTATTCAAAAATCGCTTAGACAGAAATATTCATTTGAGGATCCATTGTTCAAAAGATTAAGAATTGGAAAAACTGAAAAGGCATACGACAGCAGATCGTTTCTTCGTCTTTTTTCTCTCCTCGCCAAGTCTGGTGATATTGAGACTGAAAAGTGGGCACTTGACTTTTTTGATACATACATTGAAGAGTCGCTAAATTGGAATAATAGGTCAAGTGATGGACCGGGAGGCCAGAATGGATTGTTTCATTTTGGAGGCCCTTTGAGCGGCAACGTATTAAATTCTTTATTCTATTTACCACCCTCAAATAAGAAAATAGATTTACTAATGAAAATCTATGGACTCGAAAAAACGATGATGGAGGATGATCAAATATTTGCAGGGCCAGATAGCCGAATTCTGGGCAACATTTTGATGGGAGTTGAGTTTTTTAAAGGGAGAGAGTATTATCTCATGTTATATTCAAATTTTGAAGTATCAGAAATAGAAAGAATGCGAAAAGTTAGAGAATTGATTAGCAAGATCCAAGCTGGAGAAATTAAATATTTGAGTCGGGATAGTTGGAAAATAAAATGAACGAAGAACATTATAAGTATAAGATTTTATTATGTACTTAAATAGTAAATACAAATTTTAAAAGAGAACATTGAACGCAAAATAAAAGAGGGAAATATCAAACTAAAATCTATAGCTCAATGGCACAACACAGAATTGAGTAAACTGCAAATCTATTGAACAACTATTATTAAATACATTGAATAGGATTCTTTTGTTATTGCTAAAATTCAGATAAGGTAAGTACTCATAAAATTAACTCATCTATTTTACTTCCAGAAGTTATTTTTGACCATAGATGAAATTAGAAAAAAAAGATAATATTATTTCATTTGTTTTCTGCCACTAATGGCGTATCTGAGCATCATGTCAAACAATTGGCTTTGGCTAAATTCAAAAGACTTACATGACGCCTTGATATTGCTAAATGAAACGGTAGCCGATACATGGTTGATCAGGTCTGATTCTAAATATGCATTATCTCAAAGTGCGCAAGAATTTATTCAACCATTTCATGAGGAATGTAAAAAACTTATGGACGATGTACGTGAGAGACTTTACAGTCGATTTGGGGATAGAATTAAGTTTCAGGGTGGGGCAACTGGGTTGTTTTTTAAATATTCGAGATTAACCATGTTTCGTTTTCATCCTAAAGAAGTCAATAATGACCTGGTGCTACATGTAAGACTTCCAAATCTTAATGACGAAAGGAGTCAATATAAATTTAACGAATTATATCTTTCAAAGATAGTCTTGGAGAAGACTGATCTCTTAGAAGTTGTTGTGGATATTCATTTAAAAATGGTCGACAAAATTCTATGATGAGAAAATATAGAACTCGTCTTATTAAAAATAAGTCACTGGCAATCCAACATATACTTATTTCATCATATATTAAACTCACTGTAACTCAACTCACTCGATGTGCTTACATATCAAACGAAAACACAGTTTTCTTGTGTCGGTACTGAAGAGATAGACTTGAAGATCACAGATCTACAAAAGCGGTGAAAGCAAGCACCAATAATATATTAGCTCATACACGCATCCAGGTAAAAGATAGTGCCTCTCAAACACGTATAAATATTGAAGACTTTTTAACCACGACATTTAATGAATATACACGCCAAGTGCCTACCCGTTTACATTAAAGTAATAATTCTTATTTTATGCCAAAACATAAGTTCAATTTCGCAAGACTCTACCATTGAATTTCGGGAGGCTGATTTAGAATTATCGCATATTTCAGGACAAATATTGAGTTACTCAAACCTCAAGTCAAGCAACTTATTCGGAAGTGTCCAAAGCTTGACTAATAATAAATCTTCAATTTGGTATAAAAGTATAATTACCAATAAAAACAATGAATATTTAGACAAAAATGTTAAGTTAATCAGTAACAAATCATTAGACCTATTAATATCAGAAGACAATAAAATAGAAAGTATTGAAATAAGAGATGATGCTTACAAGCTTGTATTCCAAGAAATAGAATTTGCAGTGAATGACTCTCTTTCTACTTTAATCAGGCAACTTCAGATTAAGAATATTGCATTCACAAAAGACATCACCTATAACTTTCTCAATCTCCCTTTTATGTATGAGAATTTAATTAAAGGAGCGTCTAAAATCGTGGCGGGTTCGAGAAGTCTTCTAATCTACTACGATCCTACAGATAATTGTATAGATGCTCTTCGGATTACTGAATGGGATTAGAATTATTAAAGTAGAGCTTAGAATGTATTGTTGGTCAGGAATTTTGTGATTTATGGCTAAATTTTAATTTTGCTAGTTAGGAACAACTTATCTTAGATTGAATTAAATTAAAAACAAAAAGATCATTTGTCGAGTCATTTTTTTTTAATCAAAACTCGTTGGCCAATAACGAACAAATCCATGTAGGGCAAGATATAGGACTTTTGGGAAGTGCCGGAAATTTGAGA
>JAJCYJ010000837.1 GCA_029262975.1 Saprospiraceae bacterium | reverse complement strand
ATTAGAAGAGTATAAAGGGATCGATAATTATCAGTTGAGGTTGCACTTGATGTTGTTTTTGAAGGAGATCATTCTCGTAGCGGAAGCATGCGGATTAGTCATGGCTATTCATCCGGATGACCCTCCTTTTTCCGTGCTTGGCCTGCCACGTATCCTGAGTACTTCGGAAGACATAAGGCATTTAAAACGATTTATCCCTTCAAAGGTAAATGGCATTTGTTTGTGTACGGGCTCTCTGGGCATCAGAGCAGAGAATAATATCAAGGAAATAATAGAAGACTGGGGTAGCAGTATTCATTTCGTGCATCTCAGAAATACGACTGTGGACCCCGATACCGGCGACTTTACCGAAGCCGATCATTTGGGAGGAGACACAGACATGTATGAGATAATGAAATCATTGATTACTCTAATGGACATGGAAAAGAGGAGTATACCGATGAGGCCTGATCATGGTCATAAAATGTTGGATGATTTGAATAAAGACACCTATCCTGGGTATACCGCGATAGGAAGATTAAAGGGTCTGGCAGAGTTACGAGGTCTTGAGTTGGGCATCAGGAGGTCGATGGGAAGATAGAGCTGTAACAGAGGTAATTTGTCGAGAATCAGAGGAGATTTCTAAAATGACGCTTTCGCTGAAATAGAGAATTATGAATATCAGATTTCTGGATTACTTGATTATCACCTGAGAGGGGTTTTAAAGTTTCACGAATGAAGGGATACACAATGATTAGGACTTATTCAGGTCATATAAAATAAACTTGACAACATATTCGACAAAAAGTCAAAAATCAAAAAAAAGCCAACACATTGATTTACAACGTATTGGCTTGATTTTATTGCGGTCCGGACGGGACTCGAACCCGCGACCCCCTGCGTGACAGGCAGGTATTCTAACCAACTGAACTACCGAACCAAATAGAATATCTTAAAAATAGTTAGATTCTCTGAGCAACCTGGTGCACTTTCGAATACCTGGCCACCCTTCCTCCGCTTTCGCGGTTCACTCTCTTCAAGCCCTTCGGCTTGACCTTCACAGGATCGATCGTTCATCTAACAAACCTGTCTGCCGCCAGGCAGGCTGAACTACCGAACCATCTTTAATCTTGCCTTTCTTTGATTAATCCAAATTACTCAGGATCACTAAGAAAATAACAAAACCTCCGCTTTTCAGCGCGTGCAAAAGTAAGAACGATTTTCGTTTATCGCAATATTCGAGTGAAATAAATAATAAGAGGTGATTGGGAAGGATTTAATGCCTCTCTTAATGATGTTCAGTTAGTCGTCAAATGGCATGAAGTTGACAACAGAATAACCCCATAGGAATTTATAGAGTAGACTGAATAATTTTGATTCATGAACGAGTGATTCTGTAATATGGAGGCTTATTACCTTCAAAGAAGAGCTTGCCAAACTCTGGGTGAAAATACTTGCGGATGGGTTGCTAACTCAACTCGCAATACCAGCCTGCTGCTGGCAGGGACATTTTAATTGAAATCTACAGCATAACCCAAGTTTAAGGTTTTCAACTATTTGTTGTTTCTAATTTTATTTTTGAAGCACAAGACATCTATTGTCGAGGTTATGCGCATTAGAATTCAACCAAGTGAAAGTTCATTTATGCTTCCGAACCAGGATTAAATATAGCTCGATACTGAGCCTCTATTTGTCCTACTTGATCATCTTTAATGAATTCAAAATGCTTTTCTCGTTTTGCCTTGGATAAACGGCCGTCATTTTGATGGATAAACTTGATTAAGAGATCAACACGAGTGTTTTCCATGGCAACCAAATTATTGATTTGGTCCGTCAACTTATCGTACTTCATCAAATAGTCCAATTCGTTGGGAATAATCCGGTCAATGGTGTCCTTAACGCAATCAAATAGGAACTCAGCCTCCTGGGTCATGTCGTAGTACCGATATAAATCCATTGTATCATTAAGGATCCGTGTATTGTAGTCGTCTGTTGATTCCCACTCAATTAATTCGAGTCGGGGTGAAGAATGGTGTTCCAATACATCTTGATAAGCAGCTATACGGTCAAGAATAGATGCTGATACGGGAAAGATCATATTACGGTCAGCGAATCCTTCTTTCGCAAGGATATGATGGATGATATATCGGTGGATACGCCCATTCCCATCTGCCAATGGGTGTATGTACACAAAACCAAAAGCAGTAGTAGCAGCAGTGAGAACTGGATTGTACTCAGACTTTTGCAGTATCTCGTTAGTTTCAAATAACCCCTTCATTAAATCAGGAAGGTCTTTAGACTTCGCTGAAATGTGATCTGGGATGGGTGTAAAGTCTTCAGTGTCGTGTTCTCCAATAAAACCTTCATGATTATGGCGGATACCCATGTGCCTCAGTTTATCCTTCCCAATAAGAATTTGCTGCAAACGTTCAATTTCTTCTTTGGTCAATTCGTATTTTCCAGCACTTCCAATAATTGCACCCCAATTACGCGCCTTCACAGGAGATGGTTTTTCTCCTTCGATGTGGAAAGAGGCTTTTGAATCTTTCAACAATAAGAATGCTGCAGTACGACGAAGGAGATCGTTATGAACACTTCGCAGACCTTGGCGCATTTTGTGATCTAGTCGGCTCTCGATTAGGCTTTCCAGTTTTTTCGTTTTCCGAATTAGAGGACAAAATTCAGGTGTCCCAGGCAAGTTGTTGCGTACACGATGACGTGTGCTGTTCTTCCCAATAACACAGTATTGCTGATTATCATCGATAATAGTTACATAGGTTCCACGCGTGAGGTCTGGAATATCGAGAGACTTATCGAATATCCATTCATACAAAAACCAGATCCTTCGTGTATATTGACCAGTAGGCTTGTCCATTATTATTTGGGTTAATGTCTTAGCCCCGATCAGTTTAAAGATTTCTTTTAGGATCTGAAGATCGATCCCTTCATATTTCAAACCAAAGACAATGTGACTTTGCAGATCGTTTCCCGGTTTGTGGCGGATAGTAAACACCTGCCAGTTGTCTTGAATGTACTTTTGGTGCTTTGTGGTATACATAGACAAATTGGCAGGAAGGGGTAATCGTTTAGATGTTTGGTCTTCGATTACTTGGAGTAGCAAGGCATAACCAACCAGAAATCCTCTTTCTGGCATTCTGCGACCTCGAAAAACGCTGACTTCTTGTGAAAATTGATTGTTCATTGTTAGCTTCTATGAATTTCATTGATTTTACATGAATAACAATTACTAATGTGGCCTTTGCGTGAAAACCAATGACCAAAGATATGAATTTTAGTGATGTTGCGTGAAAAATGATTATTATTCTATAGTTATTGTGAATAATAATTACTAAAAGATCAGCCACAAGTATTAAAAGACCACTCCTTACCAAGAAAAATCAGATGATATTGTTGTCGGTAAATTGTTGAAAAGCGAAGTATAATGAAATACCTTGTCCTAAAAGGTGAAGATCAAATCGTTGACTTACTGCGACTTATATTAATTTCCAACCAAAGTGGTAGCCCCGTCCGTACCGCCTTCGCTCGCCAAAGCTCCTCAATATCAGGAGAGACGTGAAAAAAAGCTAAAAAGACAACACCGCCGCTATTTAGAATGGTTGATTGAATCGGATCAAAAATGAATTAGAGAGATAATATTTGCCTGTCATCTCGGCTGAGCCGAGACGGGTTTATGAGGGATACGGACTGCCAACAAAGAAAAAGGCACTCAAATATTGAGGACCTTTTGCATATAAATAGGTTATCTAATGTCCCGTGAAACCTTCAAAGTCTACATCATTCAAAGTCTACATCAGTCAAAGTACAATGGGCAAATCCTATTATATGCATGCCAATAAATTCAACATCTTTAAATCAACATTATTTTATTTATCTATTTTTTCTGTAAACCCTTTCTGAATAAATGTCATTATATTTTTCTTCATTTCTAGAGTTTCATTCTCTGGCTCTTCAATCATCAGAATTAAAAAAGAAGAGTGTTGATATAGAATCTTTTGAAAAATTCCTAAGAGCCTTTTATAAAGTGGAGCGTTTGTTTTAACTAGATTTCTGATTTCTCTCCCCAATACGATCAT
>JAJCYJ010000836.1 GCA_029262975.1 Saprospiraceae bacterium | reverse complement strand
CTGCCAGAACATATTAAAATCAAAATTCTTATAGCCGATTGTGGTGTTCCATCCCAGTGTAAAATCCGGATGAGGGTCGCCGAGATATGTTCTATCATCAGCGTTCACGACGCCATCACCATTTATATCGCTAAATCTGAATCGCCCTACGGCTTTATTCGGTTGTGCGGCATGTGCATCGACTTCTCCCTGAGACTGGAAAATACCATCTACTTCTAGACCGAAGAAAGATGATATGGGAAATCCTGCCTGTGTCCTCGTGTATTGATTAGATCTGAAGTCACCGGCTGAAATAAATCCTATAGACTCATCAAGGGCAATCACCTCATTCTTATAGCGAGACACCACAAGAGACATGTCAAATGTGAGATCATTACTGAAGTTATTATTATAACCAAGGGATAAATCAAATCCGGTATTTTGGACTTCACCTACATTCCTGAATTGACTACCTACTTCCCCCAAAAGGGTTGATGGCGGCACTGCTAATAGAAGGTTCTCAGTATTTCGCTTATATAGATCTAATGAAAAATTGACATGATTATTAGCCAATGTTGCATCTATACCAATATTGATATCTGTTGTTTCTTCCCATTTAAGATCCGGGTTACCGATGTTGGTTCCTTGAATACCCGTACGTACCGAATTATTTCCACCTGTAATCGAATAAGTAGAAGTAGTCGTCTCCGCGGTAGAAAATAAAGTAAACTGTGCCAGGTTATCTATCTCCTGGTTACCGGTTCTACCCCATCCACCACGAATTTTTAATTGATCAACAAATGCAGAATTGAAGAAGTCTTCGTCTGATACCCTCCAACCAATGCTTACTGCCGGGAAAATAGCGAATCTGTTATTGGCACCAAATCTCGATGATCCATCCCGACGAAGGGTACCACTTAACAGATATTTGCCTTTAAAGGCATAATCTACTTTACCAAATTGTGAAAATAGAGAAGATTCAAATCGGGCACCAAAGGCATTCTGTCCATCTGCGGGGCCTGCATTTAATACCATAAAATCAATGTCTTCAAGTAAGAATTGTATCCTGGAAGCTCCAAATTGGGTGAATTCGTTTTGTATCGCCTCTGTTCCGACAATTACTGAAATATCATGATCTTCAGCCAAAGTAGTATTGTACGAAAGCGTATTATACCATGTCCAGTTAAGTGCCTGGTTAGTTGACCTGTTAACAGAGTTTCCTAATCTCGGCTCCGAGTCGTTAGGGACAAATAGTGAAATGGCTCTTCCATCCGAATTGGCAAAATCAACACTGAATGAAGTCTTGGCTGTTAGATTTTCTAAAATATCAATCTCCATAAAAACAGAACCTAATGCACGAATTTTCTTATTGATGTTATTGGCACTTTGAGTAGCCATTTGAACCGGATTATTGGAAGCTGATCCCAGTCCTTTATTAGAAGAATAATTTACTCCGGAAATATCAAAAACTGGTATAATACTGGGTTGACGTGCGGCCATATCTATTATTGACTGAGCTCCGGATACTCCCCGGTCTCCTGTTTCTCGCGAATAAGAAACAGTCAAATTTTCACCTACCCGGAATCTATCTGTTATTCTAAATAGAGAATTCGCCCTGATATTGGTTCGTTCAAAACCTGAAAAGATCCGTGCTCCTTCCTGTCTGAGGTGTCCTACACCAAAGGCATATTGAGCTTGTTCTGTACCTCCTGTAGCGGAAAGATTGTAATTCTGTACAAGAGCATTATCGAAGATCTCGTCGAACCAATCGGTACCTGCTTTATTCGAACGTGTGATCCCATTCCAGATCGCCAAATCATTTGAATAGGCATAGGTCGATTCGTCTACTGTAGATGTAGACCCTCCTATCGGCCATAAATAATCCGGAAGCACTGCTGTGGCTCCTGTGCCATAAAATGCATTCCCAACCGGTTGTCCGAGGTTAGTGGGTTTTTCGAAAGCCTCCAATTGAGCAAATTCCTGAGGACTTAAAAATTCCGGAAAATTACCGGCCCATTGTGTCCCCACATAGGTATCAAATGTGAGCGTAGGTTTACCGGTCACGGAGCCATTCTTGGTCGTAATAATGATCACACCATTACTTGCTCTTGATCCATAAATCGATGCAGCAGACGCATCTTTCAGGACGGTCATTTCTTTTATATCGTTAGGATTCAACTCTATTATTCCGCCCTGAATCGGAAGTCCATCAACAATATAGAGTGGTTGGTTATTATTAATCGTACCAAATCCTCTAACTCGTACAAGAGTACCTGATCCGGGTGCTCCGGATGTAGATACCTGTACGCCTGCCACTCTTCCTTGCAGACTTGCTTCTACACTTCCTGCAGGGAGTGATTTTAATTCATCTGTGGCTACTGAGGAAACAGCTCCAGAAACATTTCTTCTCGATTGTGTTCCATAACCTGTGACTACAACTTCATCCAAAAATTCTCCTGCGGACAAAGTCACATTGACGACGCTCCGCGTCCCGACTAATTCTTCAAGATCATCGTAACCTACAAAGGAAAAAACAAGAATGTCATCCGCTCCTGCCACTATAGAATACGCTCCGTCGAGGTCGGTTATAGTTCCGACTGTAGAACCTTTGACGATAACTGACGCTCCGATCAACGGGTCGTCATTACCTCCATCTAATACGACACCTGTGACTTGAGCATGCATCGCAATACTCAGCACAGAACAGCACGTCGTAAGTATCAGATATCTTAGTTTAAATAAACACATTTTGGTAGATAGTATTTTCATTCTTCAAAATTGATAGATGAGTACAATTGTGTAAGGAAAACTAAATATAAACATTATGAATATTTTGCCAATATTGTTTTTGATAAAATTTCTGATTTATGGCGTATATTGACTATTAATGATATGGCCGACATTATTAACGGATATTTTTAAATCAATTTTAATCAATAAATACACGTAATTAGTTGATAATAACAATTTATTCACTGACTCTTTGAGTATATAGTCATGAAATATTTACTATTTTTTCTTTCATTTATTTTTGTGCAATGCAGTCCTTCAACATACAATGCCACATCTGAATCAGACATAGATAACAAACAGATTTATGAGGGCAACTTTGCGGGTACAGTAGAAGAAAAACTGGCCCAAATGTTAAGAAAAGAATCAGGTGTAATGGTCAATCAAACCAATGGGACTTACCAGGTAAAAATCAGGGGACTGGCTAATTCATTCGGTACGAGCACCAGTCCATTGTTTGTTGTCGACGGCACATCTATTGGACATGATTTTAAAAATGCTGCTGAATCTATAGCAGGAAATAGAATAAAAAGTATTCGCGTACTGAAGGGTAAAGATGCCGCTATCTATGGTACAAGAGGATCTGCAGGAGTGATAGAGATCAAAACAAAAACTCCTTCCTTTACACAGAAATGATCTGAGCCACGATCCTAGTAATTAATTATTTTTCTGAAGACTTCTTCGTGAGTGTGACAGCCATTCTATAGCTTTATCTGATTATAACAAGGTACCCAATGAAATATAAGCGCTTCCAGTCTCTCTCATTATTAGTTTTTTCATTCATCATATTATTAACCTCCGGTTGCACTAATGACAAAACGAATATTCCTGATGGCTTTATAATTGAAGAAGGCCATACATTAAATTTAGTCGCATCCGAACCACTTATTAAAGACCCGGTTGACCTGGAATTTGATGAACACGGTGATGCATACGTATTAGAAATGCCAGGATATCCATATGAAGATGTTGAAAGCAGAATTTTAATTTTAAAAGACAATGATGAAGATGGCCAATTTGATGACCGCATAATATTTGCTGAAGAACTCGAACTCGCATCTTCAATTATGCCCTATAAAAAAGGCATTTTGGTAGCGGCCCCACCCTATCTTCTTTTTCTTCGCGACACAGATGGAGATCTCGTAGCAGATGAAAGAGATACACTCATGTCGGGATTCAGCACAGGAAATCTGCAACACAATTATAACGGCCTCACTTATGGGATAGACAACTGGATATATGCAGCAAATGGTGGTAATTCAGGCAAACCATATTGGTGGGGAGATTCTTCTTCAGTAGTCGAACTACGAGAAAATGACCTCAGATTCAACATAGAAAAACGAATATTAGAAAAAGTGGGAAGGTCTTCAGGTGGATACGAACTGGGAATTGATGAATATGGAAGAATATTTGAGACACATAACCTGGAACACATTTCTCAATTAATATTTCCGGGCCGTTATACTGAATCTCCTGATATATATTCGTTCAATTCATTGGCTAATGTATCTGATCATGAAGAAAATGGATTGTCTCGAATTTATCCGGTAGGGGAACAAGAGACTCGGGTAAATCATCCCGAACAGTCGGGATTTTTTTCTGGTGCTTGTGGCATCACCTATTATGGAGGTAATGCCTTAGGAGATGAATATGATCAGACAGTTTGGGTAGCAGATGTTGTACTCAACCTGGTCCATGTCGACAAATTGCAACCCCGTGGTTCCAGCTTCAAAGC
>JAJCYJ010000835.1 GCA_029262975.1 Saprospiraceae bacterium | reverse complement strand
TTTGATATCTTAGTTTATGACAGTTCACAAATATAAAGAATTATTCTATTTAGTGGTAATTAAACTTTTGATAATCTTCAGCATAATATTCCCGAATCCATTTAAAAATCATAGGATCAAGAATCGATTTTACAGGTCTTTCAGACTCATTAATCAAAATTAATTTGATTTCTGGGAAATCTAATTTCTTGCAAATTCTTTGGTAATCTAAAACGAGATCTTCGTATCGTCCAATAAAATCAACCTTAACATTTCCTACTTCGTCACATATAAATGAGGCTTGGGGTCTGAGCATTACATTATTTCGTTCAACAGCTGATGATATAATCTTTGTAATTGACGCTATTGGATTATTTGTCATTTCATGATCATCTGCATGCTTAAAATAGCAATAGGACAAAAATCTATCGACCGGATGACGTACAAAACAAAAGCTGAAATATTCATCTTTCATATCCTGCAATAAATATGGACTGATTTGTTGATATGACAGATGGCCTAACTTAAAGGAAGCCAGTTCAGGAATTGGAAATGATCTTTGTTCGTACAAATGACATTGCTCCCAATCATATTTATGTAAATGAGGTCTGAGTGCCCGCCTTATGGATTGGCTGGCCGTTTTTGGTATTGCATAAAAGATGAATTTATGATGATGAGAAATGATCATGAACGAGTGTCGTCATAATATTCAAAAATCAAATGTATTCTGGACTCTTTGCTCTTGTTAATTACTTCGTGTCTTACGATATTATTGACTTCATATGCCTGACCTTCCTCCAGGTAATATCGATTTTCACCAATATTAAAATCTATTAATGGGTTAGTGACCAGTGGAATGTGAATCTTATGAAGAAAGTAGTAGGACATAGACCCATCGATATGAGCTTTAATTGTTCCTCCCGGCAATAACTTAGCCAGCATAACAGCACATAGTTTGCCATGTTGGTAGTCATACGGTGCGGTGGCTTGATTAATAATAGGCATCAGAATGGGCTTCCAGACATGCCAGATAGGAAAGTCTACAACATGACTCCGATCTTGTAAATCCGGGGGAAACCTAAATAAAATATGCTGGGTAGTGTTAAAGCAATTGAAATCATTTTCTCTTTGCTCTGTCTCAAATTCCCATACTCTTGAAGACAAAGCCAGAACTTTTTCTTTCAAGATACTGATATCTACCGACCCTAATTCTCTTATGCTTGTGGTCTTATTTGGGTTGATCATTTGTTCCTTCAAGTTCATTATTTTCAAAAGTTAATAAAAACTGCAACGCAGCCATCATTGACCCGACTCCTCTTACAAGTTTATCAGAGTGAATGGATTCAACCCACCTTGATTGTAATTTCCCGTAATCAACAAAGGGTTCATGATAATTCTTTTTTTGGCATTTTTCGATCAAAACTAATAAAGGAAATTCTGCTTTCCGAAATAATGCAAATATCGGAGGTAGTACAGAATAGGCTTTATCAGTTCGCCATTGTATTTCTTTGGGTAATAACCCTTCCATACTAGACCTAAATAACCAACGGCTAACTCCTTTTCTTATCTTTTGGGTGGCGGGTATTGCTGCGAAAAAGTCCAAGAGCTCCAGGTCTGCAAGAGGATAAACAGTTTCTGTCTTCCATGCAAGGGAGGCAGTATGCTCTGACTCCATGCGTGTTGGTGTCCAATTAGCAGTAAGATGTGTCCATAAATCTTCTGACAAACTAAAATCTTCCCTGTTAGGATGATTAAGAGCTTTTATGATGTCTTTTTCTATTGACTTATGAGCACCAAGCCAAAGACTATTCACCAAAGTCTTATTGATGATATTCTTTGGGATTTCTGACATTTTTTCAGCGTCAGTATTCCTTGTAAAAGTACGTAGTAAATGCTTGCAAATGCGCAAATATTGTCTACCCTGTAATCCAAATAGTTTATAAAGATTAGGGATTTGATTTGTTATTTGACCGCTTCTACAGAGATAAGGAATCAGATAAGAACAGTGAGTAGTTACTCCTTCATCTCCTGGGTATCCTGATAATATTGTTCTGATATTATGAGAAGAAGCTGCTTTGCCGATCAAAAATGAATTCTCGGTAAAATTAACGCCCGTGACTCCACCGTTGAGTTCTACCTGCTTGTTAATGAGCTCCCAGTAATCGCTTAACTCATCAGTTACGATTACATGATTTTTAATGCCTGTATGTTCGACCACCTTGGTGGCGAAAGCAACTTCATCTTTAGTATTAGGGTAATGTTGTTTGGCATAATCTGACATTCCAAGGGTCAAAGCTATTACAGATTGAGATTTAGGGTCACATAATTTCTTGGCCAAGGCAGTAACTCCAGATGAATCCAAGCCTCCACTTAATTGAGAGCCTACTGGAAAAAGAGTCCTCATTCTTCTTGATATGGCCGTGTGTAGTTTTTCAGAAAATGCTTCCAAATACTCCGCGTCATTTGACAGTATTATTTTCTTAGTATTGTCAGGCTTCCAATATCTTCGAACCGTAAATTGGTCTTTGGTAACGATGATGTAATGGGCTGGAGGCAATCTGTTGATTTCATTATAGCAGGTATCCGTATTAGGTGTGACTATGGCAGACAGTGCTAAAGAAAGATAATTGTAATTTGGGGTTAAATTAATCCCGAAGAGTTTCAAAAGGCCTCGTTGATGAGAGGCAAAAGAGAAACCCTCATCATTTTTCAAATAGTAAAATGGTTTACACCCTATCTGGTCACGCACACAGAAAAGGCATTCTTCTTTACTGTCCCATATTACAAAAGAGAAGTCTCCTAACAGATGATCTACACAATTAATTTTCCATGTAAGATATGCCTGTAGGATCAACCAATTGTCGGTGGTTGTATCATGTCTTTCAACCGGGACTTTGAATATTTTAAGCAATTCATTTCTATTATCTATACGTGCATCTGTGACAATAGTTAAACCTGAAGGTAAATGGTCTAAAGGTTGTTGCTCATAGCGAGATTCTGGTGTATTAATCAGTAGATGATGACCCAGTCCGATATTGTTTTTTTCCCAAAAGCCTTGCCTATCAGGATTCCAGTGTGAAAGATTTTCCCTCATTTTGATAAGATCATCGCGAACCCTACGCTCCTTGAAATTCCAAGTACCAAATAACACACTCATATGTTGATCTTAGGAATAATAAGCTATAATCTCGTAATCATTTCTACCTGCGCCACCAGCCAGAATTATGTCCTCGCTTCTGATCCAGGCATGTCCTTCAAAATCTTCATTGCCTTTTTTGAATCCAATATAAATAGTGCTAGTTATCTTTCTTCGATTGAGCATTAGTCGTGTACCAATAGCCATAATAAAGCACTTCGAACCCAGTGGTACAGCTGAATGAGCCCTTTTCATCGCGACTTTAATTTCATTCAGAACTTCGGTATTTCCGGGATTGGTGATTTTGGCAGATTCTTTTTTTAGCTCTCCTATCATCGGAAGTATTCTCTTCCAGGCGGTTAGTTTAAGTGCTATATAGGCGAAAATCAGGTAAAACAAACTTTCGAGAAAAAGTGTTTTTTCAGACCATGGCAGGGAAAGAAATTTGATGATTTTATTTTCTGATCTGACTCCCATTTTGCCTTATCGCACAGTGATCATGTCTTCCTTAAGAAGATTAGAAACAAAAGAAAGCGTTTCTTCTTCACATTGAGCGGGTGCAACATCATATAATGCACATAAGTTTTTAATAATAACATTCACTTGAATGGGTTCTTTTAAATATTCCCAAATCTTATTACCGATTGCATTAATACCAAAATAATCTCCTGATTCAAAGTTCATCATAACTAACTCATCCCCTAAGCTGCTAGACATAATTTTATCTTCATGTCTTTGAACGATACTATCTAATTGTAAAATGACGTCTCCCATTGTTTAATAAATTATGTTTCTATAGAATTTCACACAAAAATGTCACTTTTTTATCCAAAAGTCCGAATAGATCAATGCTTCGGCAATAGCTTTCCATTTTAGGCCGAGTAACATATAAAAGTTAATCCGATAATTTCGCAGGATGTGATAGCTATATTAACGCTTCGTGCCACAATTCTACTCATAATCTAAAATTGCTCGTTCTATATCTTGTTGGATCATATCGACAAAATGATTAATATTATGCCGAGCATTTGGACGTATAGCTTTTTTAATTTTTAATTTTTTAGCTATTCTGCAGCAAGTTTGAAAGTGTTGCTCTCTTCCACCAAGTCCTTCTAACTGACCGGACCGGTAACTTCCTTTTAACAAATGATCGACTGCATCTATCCCTGATAGATTTTTCAAAACACATTTTCGACCATTCTTTGAAAGGAAGTAAATACCCCCAAGCTTAAAGGATCCTGGCTGATAACGGTCATCTTCCACCACGTCAACCCGGTACTTTTCGATCCCGGCACGAACAGGTCTGATATTTTTCTTTTCATTAATGGAATTGCGATCCCAATCGAGATAATCTATAGAATCATGCCATAACTTCATACCGGGATATGAGGCCCATAAGACTACAGAAGCATTATGATCTATAAGCATCATACAGAGATCATCAGATACTAACTTGTATCCTCTTTCCACCAATACAGCTGCTGTTGTTGATTTTCCATAACCTGACTTGCCAACAAATACAAAACCTACGCCATTTTTTTGAACTGCACTGGCATGAAGTAGAAAGCAATTGCGCTGATATAACAGTGCGGCCATGACAGATCCAAAAAGAAAAAGGCGAATGGACGATAGATCTGCCTTGATGTCGGCATCTATAATGATCTGATTTCCATCAGTTACATAATACGTACCTATATCATCAGCTTTGAACAAGAATTGGTTGTGTGCTATTTGAGCCTGAGTTTTATTGACTACTATATCACCCGAAAGTCTTTCCGGGACAGGGCCGAATTTGATATTCACATCAGGATTATTTTCAATTATTGCCGGCATTAACTCAGGAAGTTCTAATTCTGAAGCAATATTTAGATTATAGATGATGTACCTGAAATGATTATTCATTGGCTCTAGACTGAAATTAGCTGCAATATCGTAGTTTTCGAGTATTGGTAACTTGTATTATCTATGTTATTGTTTAGTAACGTAAATGGCTGATGGATATAAAACGTGCGATTGTAACGGTAACAGATCGAAACTTCATAAAAGGGACTATGGCCCTCTTTTATTCGATATTGAAGCACAATAAGAATTTGGATGTTGATTTCATTATTATTCACAATGATCTAAATGATGACCACAAGAAGATTTTGTCTGTTTTTCCCAATGTATTATTTATAGAACCTAATGAACTGTTACTTAAAAGAATAAATGTTTTGGGTATGTGCATACCCACATATGTTAATGCCCAACGAAAATTTTTCAACCTGGAAATATTCAATCTTCAGCAGTATACCCAGGTCTTGTATTTAGATAGTGATATTGTTTGCTGTGGCGGATTAAAACCATTATTCGAAAACACCTCTTATCCACTCATGGTCTCACCTGACAGGTTTTTCTACCTGAATATTAAAAGAGACCCTATAACTTTTCTTCCTTGCGAAGAAGAGCCAGGACAAAAGGACAATTCGTGTCTGTATTGCTTTAACAGTGGTATGATGCTTATAAATATGCCTTTATTGAAAAAAGATACTTTCGATGAAATGATCAAGTTGCTTTCACCTATAATTTATGCCGATATTCAAACCGGTCATTCTGATCAGTTTCTACTAAATCGATATTTTCACAATACATTCAAGTTCGTTTCCGGAAAATATAACTTCTTATTACATGTTGAGGAAGAACAACTAAAAATAGAGGGGCTTAAGAAAGAGGAAGCTGTCTTGCTTCATTATGTGAAATATCCGAAGCCATGGTCAGCGAAGAATATGGAGTATTATGTGGACAATAAAAATTGGAAAAATATCTACGATCAATGTTTAGCCTGGATTGAGTCGGAACATTTGTATGCGCATAAGTTAATTCAGGCAAATGTTTAACTAACTATTGGAGCATAACAAATGCAAGCAGGGGATTTAAAAGTATTCGGAATTGGATTTCATAAGACGGGACTAACATCTTTGTTTGTTGCCCTGGAATTACTCGGATATAAAGTAAAAAAAGGCAAGCAGGCATACAAGACAAAATTGTATGGTAATGAAGATATTGAATTATTGAAAGATGAGAATTTCCAAAAATTAATTGATGCTGCAGGATCATTTGATGCCTTGGTTGACAATCCCTGGAATATTATGTACGAGGAACTTGATCGGAAATTTAAAAACTCCAAATTCATTTTGACTGTTAGAGAGGATAAAGCATGGGGCAACAGTGCTATTAATTATTTTAACTCAAAGTCGACTTCTGAAATTATAAAATGGATCTATAGCATTGATAATATACTGGAGAACAAACAGGTCCTTATAGAAAGATACGAAAGACATAACCATGAAGTGAGAGAATATTTCAAAAACCGGCCAGAAGATTTGTTAATTGTAGATTGGGAGAAGGGAGATGGATGGAAAGAGCTATGTCAGTTTCTAAATAAACCTAT
>JAJCYJ010000834.1 GCA_029262975.1 Saprospiraceae bacterium | reverse complement strand
TATCAGAATCGCTATTTTACATTAATATGAATGAGAAGATCTTCTCTATAAAAAGTGATTTTATAAAATCCTTTATAATTGATGACAAGACTTATATCAATTACAGAAAACCACAGTCTACCGACGCTATGATTCTAGAATTATTAGTAGGTGGAGAATATGACCTGTACAAACACCATAGTTTAGCCTATCGTGCGCCAAATTTTGATCCTATTCTGAATGTTGGTAATAAAGAGGGGTCTTATAAAAAAACATACGAGTATTATGCATTTTGCAATGAGCGTATGATAAATATTTCTCCTAAAGTTAAAAAGACTATTAAAAAGCTACATCAAGAATGTGGTACACCTAAAAATCTAAAGTCCAAAGGTGATTTGATCGACCTTTTTAAAAGGATTAATAATAAAGAACAATGATCCTCTGAATCCAGGGGCATAATCAATAGAAGCTGGTGTGCTTTTCCATTTTGTGAACAGAATGCAATTTAGCTTGCGGTTATTATTTTATAATAGGTTGTTACTAAAGTCTAAATAAGACACTTTCTAATTGCGGGCGTTAGCTACTACTCTTACTTATCCCATACAATATTTGATCTTTAAAAGACTCTGGAAATTGTTCTACACCAGGGAAACCCAATTTGATATCACGTCCATTATATGGCATATACACCGTGCCAAAAATATAATCCCAGATGGCCAGACTTAATCCAAAATTTACACCGGCACGACGGTCTTTAGGTAGGTCATGCGCATGATGCCATATATGCATTTCCGGATGATTGAAAAGTAGTTTCATTCCAGGTCCCAGTACGAAATATCCAATAAGTGCGCACCCAAATATGACTGATACGAGGATAGCTATTGACGCATTGGAATGAATAATTGATATATCAAATGCGCCGATTGCAATAATTATACCAATGGCAGCTCCCAGAATAGCTCCAGTGACGCGGCCCGATATTGAAATATTGGAATGATTGTAATGACCAATAGCCAAAGTAAAGATGTGAATAATAAAAAAGTCATACAGTCCAATACCCAATAAAGCCAGGGGCAGATACTCTATTGTTCTATATACTATAGTTTCCATCCAATGATATCTGAGGTGTGCAGCGAATCCCATCTGTTCAACTGAATGGTGGACCTTATGAAACTCCCATAGTCTATCCACTTTATGCAGCAGTCTGTGTGTCCACCATTGTACAAAATCCCTGACGAAGAAACCAAGAAGAAGTACTCCCCACATGGGCCAACTCTGTATAGGGTTGCTGTTTTTTAAATTTATTCCCGTTAATTCCTGGGCGTAGAAATTGACAAAATTGACAATGACATCAGATGCCGCATTATAAATAATAAGAGAGAATAAAAAGAAATTGAAGAACATATAGAAAGCATCCAGCCAAAAATCTTTTCTAAATTTTGGTTGATTTTCCCGCCATGGCTTCATCCACTCTAACGCGAAAAAAAATAATGAAACACCAATCAGCCAGTAAAAATAGTTATGCCAGGAAGGGTGAGTTACTTCATGCCACACATAAGACGCGTAGCCACCATATCCATCCAGAAAGACCTTAATATAATTAGGCATCAGTTATTTGATTCAGTCCAGGCAGTATATCCACCCTCTAGGTTTTTCACATCCTTGAAGCCGAGTTGCTCCATCATTTTAGAGGCGTTAGTGCTTCTTACTCCACTGCGGCAATAGACCACATAAGAAGTTTCGCGATCGAGTTGTGTTAATTTCTCTTTGAATTCATCTGATCGAAAGTCTATAATAATTGCATTGGGTATTATACCATCTGCTGTCTCTTCTGGAGTCCGTACATCAAGAAAAACCACTTCAGGAGATTCAGCCTGTATCGTTTTAGCCTGAGCCACATTTATGTCCTGATAGACTATTGATGCAGGTTGAACTGATGGCGCTTTTGATTCAACGGAAGACTTCTGAGTACAGGCAGTTGTCTCTATTAAAGTCAATGCACTAAGAATAAAAAGTAGTTGATATGCTCTATTCATAAGTCTAAGTTAAGATCATTCCGGCTTATGTCTGTAATGAATGTCACAAAAAAAGAGGCCCGTAGACCTCTTTTAACCAAAACTGTATGAAAAAACTATCTAACTAAATCTTGTTATAATAAGACGTAAAAAACCACTTTGTACCCTTATTAAATTGTTAAAAAATTTAATGGGTTATCCATGGCAGTCCTATAATCATAAAAATTAATAAGATTTGGGAATATGGTTTCGAGATTTGATTTAGACACACCAAACCAATGAGCAAGTTCTGCAAAATATAAATCTGCCGATGTTGTAGGCACAATTATGCCCCCGCCAAGATCCATAACATTTTGATTTGGGTCGAGTGTCTCAGGATATTTTCCGTATATTCTGGATCCTTTAACCGGACCACCTATCGACACTACATTACTTCCCCAGGCATGGTCCGTACCATTACCGTTAGAGCGAAGTGTTCTTGCGAAATCGGAAATGAGAAAGGTCACTACACAATCTTCAGTGCCCAGTTCTTGCATGGCTTGCTGAAATTGATTGACTGCGTGATCAAGTTCAGATAACATATTTGACTGAGCATTTATTACCTCATCGTGATGGTCCCATCCACCAAAATTCACAAAAAAAGTTTGTCTTTTAAATCCAAGGGTTTCCCTGGCCGCCATCATTTTAGCCACCCATTCCATACTTCTTGTGATGTCTCCTAATTCATCATTTTTTGGTGTAAAGTCAGTATTGAGAAAGACCGGCTCTAAAGCTTCTTTATAGGTGAGCCAACCATCCCTGGCCGTGCGATTGGTATTGGCATACTTTTGTTCATATATATCCGTATATGTTCTGTCGAGCATTTGATCAATGGCATTCTTCTTCAGGGAGTTGTATTCCCAGTCATTATTATATCCAAATATTTCTTTAATACCACCATTGGGATCAACAGAGTATTCTACACTCTCTACTCCTGTCTGAAATAAATTAGTACCACCAAGGGAGATATTCATTGATAAATCCGGATTTTCGTTCATGTCACGGATCATATCAGAAATGCGCCCACCCCAACCAGTGGCTGTTCGTTCATGTGGGATGGCAGTCATCCATTGTTGTAGTTGATCACTATGACTTAATAAACCCAATGGCGCTTTTTTTGACTGATTCCAAAATTCCTGCACACTTATTGGCTCTACTAATGTCCCGATATTAGCCACAAATGCTGCCTTCCCCTGGTTAAACAAATTTGTAATATTCGACATGGATGGATGTAGCCCAAACGTCCTGCCTGGGGTATTCAGCGTATTCAAGTTAAGAATATTGGATCTGGGAACAGACAGGTTGGTTCTTACTTTGGCATAGTCAGCATATTCATCAGTAGTGGTAGGCATGAGCATATTATATCCATCATTCCCACCATCTAATGTAATACAGACTAGTGCTTTATAATCTCCGCTGGCAATGACATCCGAATCAGATAAAGCTGCGGCATTTAGGGCCTTAAGATTAATTAAGGTATTTAGAATCGTGCTGGTTGTCATGGCCGCACATCCAGCCTGTCCGATGAATTTTCTTCGTGATATATGCTTCATAATAATCGCTCGCTTACTTAAGTATTACATAATCAGGTGAGATCATAAATAGATACAACGCTAACTGGGTACGCCACATCTGGTAATCATTCCAGAATACAGGAATACCCGAAATAGCCTCCTTTATTATACTCCTGGTTTCATCAGAAAGTCGTCCATGTGTTAGCAAGACATCAAAATGATTGATCAGGGTTTCAGGGTCTGCAGATAATGCATAGAATGGTGTTAGATCCACCTCGACATTAGGCGTATTGTCATACCAATCCCAAAATAGAATCCGCCATTCTGTCCATTTTGTGGACTGATTAAAATATCCTATTGCAGATTGTGAATTGTGAATCTGAAATTCAGGAGCAAATAAATTGTCCTCTGAAAAATCGCCTACCGGCTGATGATCAGGCAGATAAAAGTTAAATACAGAATTGGCTGAAAGGGGCAACTGTTTTGTATCCTCTAAATAGTCAAATCCATTATTCCAATAATACCCATCAGGACTGTCATTTGGAATACTATGCATGAGATGTGTAAATCTCAGAACTGGTTCTCGAAGTTTTCCATGTGAAGGGTCTTCCATTGCCTGGCAGTCGCGTGCTTCTATATCCATCAATAATGCCTTAATGACGGCCTTCATATCTCCTCTTACACCGGATCCGTTGTCATTAAATACAGTAGCAACCCGATTAATATACGATGGTGTCGGATTAGACTTTACTAACTGTTGAATCAATCTTCTTGCTACAAATGGACCTACATTTGGATGCATAAAAATGTGATGGACCGCTTCTCTTATTTCTTCCATACCGCTTTCATTCCCCAGTATGGTAAAATTGCCAATTATGGTCTTTGGGCCCTGCTCGTGTTGTGCTTCATCCATTTGCAATGGCACTTCCCTGCTTATTGAATAAATATCTGCACCAAATTCTATAGGGTCAGTTGGACGCACAAACTCTAAAGCCTGACGACTCCATGCTCCTCCTTTTAGCCCGGTAAATATTTTTGCAAGACCACGGATATCATTGTTGTCATAAGTCGGTATCCAGTCCCCATTATTATCTACTTTTCGTGTACCGTCGTTATTGAGCTCATACAGTCCGATACTGAATAATTGCATAATTTCTCTGGCATAGTTTTCATCCGGGTTTAGACCAATCTCTGGGTTAGACTTAGGGTTATTCAGGTGACTCAGATAAAAAGCCATGTTGGGATCCAGGGTTACCTCTTGTAAAATATCTTCATAATTACCAAAGGCGTTGCGTACTAATATGTCATAGTAACTTGACAATCCTTCCCCAAAATCTCCTAACTGAGTTCTGAGAGAAATCACTAATATTTGACTTAATGCGTATGCAATGCGTTGACGTAATTGATCTTCTGACTTAAAATTATTCTCCCACCAGGCATATTGAAAATGTAAACTGAAGGGTCCGAAATAATCTTCATCAGGATTTTCTGCGTTGTGTAATATCCTGGCTCGTTCATCAACTTCCCAAAGTTTGGGTAATGTTAAAGTAACAGGCATGTTAAATTGGTTTTCTATCCAACTTTCGAAGTTCAGCGATTCTGACAATGCTTCAATTTCCTCATTTGAACCTCCAAAAGACGATTGAAATAGAAATCTTGATGCAGCCATTTTTCTGGCATCCAAACCATCGCCATTTATTGTTTTCTCGCCTATTGAGAATCCCGAATTGCTGCTTGTTCGAACAGTAACTCCCTGATCATGTCCTGCACCGAGATAATCTGAATAAACTTGTCCGGACACAACACTACATGTGAAGAGAAAAAAACAGATTGAAAATATCAGGCGATTCATATTATTGGTTGTTATGACTTTTAAAGGATTTCTTATATGTGGCAGACTGATTCATATTTATCGAAATGTTTTATCTGGGATGTACAACGACCAGCTTTTTAGCTATAGATCCCTGGTCAGTATCGATTCTGAGCGAGTACATTCCATCGGGAAGGGAAATACCATTTATATCAATTTCATTGTTAGATCCAGATGTCTGGACCTTGTCCTGCAACAGTATTCTGCCAGTCATATCTACCAATCTGTAAGAAATGTTCGAAGTATTGATACCATCCAGAGATATATTGAACCTATCAGAGGAAGGATTAGGAAAAACAGTTACTAGTGACGATAAGTATTCATCATCAGTCGGTGTGGTACTTTCGCTAAGATTAAATTGAACCTCTGCTAATCCTGAACATGTAACAGATCCATGATTTTGAAGAATTGTCAGCAATACAAATTGGGCGTCAAATGTCCCAAGATTTTCGAATTCTTCACCCAGATAAGTGCGGGAAGTACTGCCCATTCCTACATCAATGATGCCCATATTGTCCCAGGTCGTTCCATTTGATGAAATGTCAACACGTATTCTTCTGGCCCCGCTGGTCAATTGTTCAGGATGATTAATGTTCCAGATCCTCAAACTTTTAATGGTCTGGATTTGGTCAAATTCATAAAGAATCCAATGAGACTGACCCAACTCTGCAACAGGACTGGCACTTACGTTGCACGACTTCCAGATACTATTGGCTGAGGTGTTATGCCAAAAGTCATCTAAACACTGACTATTTGATGTGAAAGTTCCGCAGATAAAACAGATAAAGGCAAGTATTCTAATCATGTTTATGCAGTTGATTGTTATTAGCTCTTAAAGATCGCAAAAACCCGGCAAGTAAATTTTTGATACTATCAAATAGAGAGATAATATTATCAGTTCGTTACATTCTATGCGAAATTTAATAAGGTTTTAACTCTTTAAATTAAAATAATGTAACGAAAATATATCAATAGGGCACAAGTTTCTATCCACAAATTAAAAATATTACCCTCATAAAGTACAAGGGTTTATACTAGCAATGTTGTCTCGGGCAATAGAGGATTAAAATTAATTAATATATCAGATTGACAGTCAAATTATGATATCTCATTACGTATATTTGCCTCTTAATCAGATATATGAGCTCGAATAGTGAAATAATGGAGATGGATGATGATAAAATCATATCACTGGATAATATGTACGAGGAGTATTTTCTCGACTATGCCTCATATGTTATCCTCGAAAGGGCGGTTCCTGCCATTGAAGATGGATTGAAACCAGTACAGCGCAGGATTTTGTACAGCCTCAAGGAAAAAGACGATGGTCGCTATCACAAAGTGGCTAACATTATCGGACATACCATGCAATATCATCCACATGGAGATGCTGCTATAGGTGATGCAATGGTAAATATTGGTCAAAAAGAGTTACTTATAGATACACAGGGAAATTGGGGTGATGTACGTACTGGGGATTCTGCAGCAGCGTCTAGATATATAGAGGCACGTCTTACAAAGTTTGCCCTCGAAGTTGCTTTCAATAGCCAAACTACAGAATGGCAACTTTCTTATGACGGCAGGAACAAGGAGCCTATAGCACTACCTATGAAATTTCCACTTCTTCTCGCCCAGGGAGCAGAAGGAATTGCTGTAGGTCTTTCTACAAAAATTTTACCACACAATTTTATCGAACTAATTAAAGCTTCAATAAAAATCCTGGAGGGTAAAAGGGTTAAACTATTTCCGGATTTTCCTACCGGAGGTCAAGTTCAAGTCGAGGATTACCAGGGAGGAAAGCGAGGAGGAAAAATCAAAGTCAGGGCAAAATTGTCTGCCTCTGATAAATCCACACTGATTATTACAGAACTTCCCTTTGGTGTAACTACTTCTTCTTTAATTGACAGCGTAGTTAAAGCTAATGACAAGGGACAGATTAAAATCAAGAAAATTGTCGACAACACAGCCAAGGATGTTGAAGTACTGATCGACTTGCCTTCGGGTGTTTCTCCGGAGATGACAATAGATGCACTTTTTGCATTTACTAATTGTGAAGTTTCTATTTCCCCTAATGCATGCATTATTATCGATAACAAACCGCATTTCGTCACAGTCGAAGAAATGTTAATAATATCGACAGAGCAGACAAAAGACCTGTTAAGACAAGAGCTTGAGATTAGAAAGGGCGAACTGGAGGAGAAATGGCACAATTCCAGTCTTGAAAAAATATTTATTGAAAATAGAATCTACCGTGATATAGAAGAAGCCGAGTCTTTTGAAGAAGCCTTAGCCTTGATTCACAAAGGATTAAAGCAATATGTAATCACTCCTGGCGAAAAACCAAAATCAAAAGATAGTCGAGTACGCTTGATGCGTGAGATCACGGAAGATGATATCATCCGTCTGACGGAAGTAAAGATCAAGCGAATTTCAAAGTATAATAAATTCAAGCATGATGAGGCTATGGCCAAACTGTTGGAAGAATTGGACCAGGTAAATTATGATCTTGACCATTTAACAGACTATGCCATTGCATACTTCGAAAACTTACTTGCAAAATACGGAAAGGGAAGAGAAAGGAAGACAGAGATTTCTACATTTGAAAGTATTAAAGCAACCCATGTGGCGGCTATTAATGCGAAACTATATGTCAATCGAAAGGATGGATTTATAGGAACGGGGCTAAAGAAAGATGAATTTGTCAGCGATTGCTCGGACATAGATGATATCATCGTCTTTATGAAAGATGGCACATGTAAGGTCACCAAGATAGATGATAAGGTTTTTGTGGGTAAAAATATCCTTCATGCTGCCGTATGGAAGAAGGGAGATGATCGCACGACTTATAATATGATCTACGCAGATGGAAAAACGGGTAGGGGTATGGCAAAGAGGTTTAATGTCAAAGCGGTGACCCGTGACAAAGCTTATAATCTGGCAAAAAGTGAAAATGGTAACAGAGTTGTATATTTTTCCGCCAATCCAAATGGAGAATCCGAAATTGTCCAGATCGTATTATCACCATCTTGTGCTGCCAAGAAAAAGGTTTTTGAATATGATTTTGAAGAGATCGGAATAAAAGGTCGAGGATCCGCTGGGAATATTGTGACAAAATACGCCATAAGAAAGGTCACGCACCTCGAATTAGGAATGTCATCACTTGGCGCTGTGAAGGTTTGGATGGACGATGTAAGTGGAAGGCTGAATAGCGAAGAGCGTGGAATTTTTCTTGGAGAATTTGACACAGGTCACCAGATTCTCGCCCTTTATACTGACGGCACATATGAAGTAAGAGATCTTGAGATAAGCACTAAGATTGACATGAATAAGTTGATGGAAGTCAGGAAGTTTGTGGCATTCGATGTAATTTCTGCTATTTATTTTGAAGGGGAAAAAGGCTGGACGATGGTGAAGAGATTTCAAGTTGAAACGACGACAACCAATGAGCGATTTAAATTCATTTCTGAAACGGCTAAATCCAAGTTATTTTTAGCTACTTCGCACCCAAATCCGAATGTCCAGATAAGTTATAAGACCGGTGGGAAGAAGAAAGAAGAAGTATTGGATATTGTATCATTTATTGATGTCAAAGGATGGAAGGCGCTTGGCAATAAACTGGGCGAATGGAAGATACTAAGCAGCAAATTGCTCGAAGATGAAAAGAAACCCAGCATTACGTCTTCAACCAAAGCAACAGAAAAAAAGACGACAACCAAGTCTAAAACAAACCCGAAAGATGATGACAAATATCTCCCGGGAGATACTATAGAATTAAAATTTTAAAAAGACATCCGCAAAATTTAGACGTTCCTGAAGATCAGTCCGCAGGATATTGCGCATAGTTGCGGGGTGTTTCCCA
>JAJCYJ010000833.1 GCA_029262975.1 Saprospiraceae bacterium | reverse complement strand
ATCGAGTTAAAAAGTGGAAGCACATTCCGGCCTAATAGTTATGGAATTTCTAATAATCACTATCATCAGACATTGATATATGACCTCTTGGTAGAATCTGTGTATGGGACACATATCAAGAGAAATAACTTTATAATTTATTCCAAACAAAATCAAAATCAATTACGATATGCTCCTGCTTTAAAAGCTGAACAACGTGAGGCTCTTAAAGAGAGAAACTTGCTTTATATACACGACAGAATATTAGCATCCTGTGATGACTTTATTCAGTATTATGAGGATTACGCAAAGCAGAATTCTTCGGCCATTAAGGGTTTTGCAAGATCGGATTTTGAAGGTGTCCTGAAAGCATTCAGGATGCTTGATCCATTAGAAAGAAGATTCTCTAATATTTTGCTGCAGTTTACATTAAGGGAGCTGTTCATCAGTAAATTAGGTAATGAAGGTTCAGAAAGGTCAAATGGACTCGCTTCTCTCTGGCTTCAGGATCTGGACACAAAAAAAGAACAATTCAATATAATCGATCATTTGTACATTGAAGGAAACAACGCCGATGATGAGTCCCCACATCTAATCTTGAAAAAATCTGAACACACGACTTCTTTGAGCAATTTCAGGGTTGGTGATCTAGGTGTTCTGTATCCTTTCGATAAGGGTGGAGATGCCATATTAAGACATCAGGTTTTTAAGGTTTCAATTATTTCATTAAATCAGAATGAACTGATCGTAAGATTGCGCAGTCGCCAGGAAAACAAAAGTATTTTTGATCAATTTGAATTTTGGCATATCGAACATGATTCTTTGGAAAATGGCTATTATGAAATGTCAAGAAGTATATTGGAATTCGCACAGTCAGATAAGCAATTCAGGCATTTAATGATGTGTCGCCGACCTCCTGCAACTTATGCATTCAAACCTGTGGCTTGTAGTCATAACTTAACAAGCGAACAAAAGAAAATATTTTCAAATATCATTAATTCCAAAGAATATTACCTTCTATGGGGACCTCCAGGGACTGGAAAGACCAGCATTATGCTACGCGAAATAGCACATCATTATATGCTTCAAGAAAAAGATAGAATGCTCTTCCTGGCATATACTAATCGAGCCGTAGATGAAATATGTCTGGCATTGACAACTATTTCTCCTGCAACGCCATTTATACGAATTGGATCTAAAACAAGTACACATGCCCAATTTCACCCTTTCCTGTTAGAGGAAAGAATCAGCGATGTTAAAGATCGCCAAACGCTTCGCGATCGGCTTTCCAATACGCAGGTCTATGTTGGCACAGTAGCATCCGTTGTCGGTAAAGTAAGTCTGTTTAATTTGATAAAATTCGATATTGCGGTTATTGATGAAGCATCCCAAATTTTGGAGACGTCGTTATTGGGATTATTGGGACGAGTCAAAAAATTCATTCTAATCGGTGATCATTTGCAATTGCCTGCCGTAGTCCAGCAAGATGAATCACAAACGCAGGTCACAGATAATGAATTATTACAACTGGGATATCAAGATTTGTCTTCGTCTTTATTTGAGCGAATGTACAGTTCAGCTTTAGCGAATGACTGGCATCACGCCATTGGACAATTAACATTTCAGGGCCGCATGCATGTCTCAATAATGTCTTTTGTAAATAAGTTCTTTTATCAAAACAGATTAAAAAATCTGAATTCAATAAAAAGATTATCTGCACCTTCATTCTTTGGCAAATCGGAAAATGCTATAGGTAGAATCTCTTATTTTCCCACCGACGTTGATATCGAAAGTGATAGTATTAAGGTTAATGAACATGAGGCAGAACAGACCGTAAGATTATGCAGTTATCTTATTTTGAAGTGCCGCGAGTCAGGTATTAACATCACTGAAGGAACTATTGGTGTTATCACGCCTTATCGTGCGCAAATTTCTGCAATTAGAAAAAAGCTAAATACTTTGCATTTGGAAGAGATTTCTAAAATATCTGTTGATACAGTAGAGCGTTATCAAGGTGGGGCAAGAGATATCATTATTATGTCCACTTGTATGAATTATTCATTTCAATTGGACGCACTTGTTTCTCCTTCATCTCAAGGTGTAGATCGTAAATTAAATGTAGCCATAACACGGGCGCGCGAACATTTTATCCTGATAGGGAATAAATCAATTTTGTCTCAGAATGAAGTCTATCGAAATTTGATTAATGGCGCCTCAGAAAGTGATTTCTGCGATTGATAAATAAGATCATTCGAATTTTGTGAATTCTAAGCCATTTACGATATTATTCTATTTTCCATATTATGGAATGCCTATCATTTTGTGTGTCTGGAGACTCAATCTCCACATAGGCTTTGTCTGACATAGAGTTATACAAGCTTGAATATGTTTGTCCTGGTCTTTATCATCTAAAGGTTGCAGCGAAAAATATGTAAAGTTCAATTTTTCATAAGATGAAATATCCTGACCTTTCTGAGGGTATACTAACTTCAGTTCATCTCCGCTCTGAACTACTAATTCTGCATCTGTCTTAGGACTGATACAGACCCAATCGATTCCCTTTGGAACTTCTATAGTACCATTTGATTCTATGGTAATGTAGAATCCAACTTCATGGAGAGACTTGATTAGAGCCGAATCTAATTGAAGCAAGGGCTCTCCTCCCGTACATACAATCATTGGGTCTCCGGAACTATCAGAGGGCCATAGGGATTTACATTTTTGGGCAAGTGACTGAGCATCATATTTGCCTCCTTGAATGCCATCTGTACCCCAGAAATCTGTATCACAAAATTTGCAAATCGCCTTATGTCTGTCTTTTTCTAATCCTGACCATAAATTACATCCGCTAAAGCGCAAAAAAATTGCAGCTCTTCCTGTATGAAATCCTTCCCCCTGGAGGGTATAATATATCTCTTTTATACTGTACATTTCTGATACTTATGGTTCAGACATATGGGTCGGCAAAGGTATGTCTTAAGGAGACAACTATCAAAGTATGCCTGGAAATAGAACTTGACGATCGGAGTTCAGATTTATTCGCGGGAAACCCCCTCTAATCGAGGACTTCAGCAATATTGTAACTATGAGATTTAGCCTTCGAGTCTATTACAAGTTCAGCAATAAACCCGGTAAGTAATAACTGAGTACCTATAATTATTGTGAGAATACCAAAGAAGAAAAGTGGCCGATCCTGTATGCCACTCACCTCGTAAACCAGTTTCATTATTGTCAGATATATGAGCGTTATAATGCCCAGAAAGATGGAAATGATTCCAAGTGTTCCGAAGAAATGCATCGGTTTCTTGTTGAATTTTCCTACAAAAAAAATGGACAGTAGATCCAAAAAACCACTGATTAGTCTTCTCGCACCAAATTTAGATACACCATATTTGCGCGCTCGATGTTCTACAACTTTTTCACCGATCCGACTATATCCCTGC
>JAJCYJ010000832.1 GCA_029262975.1 Saprospiraceae bacterium | reverse complement strand
ATCTTAAAAACTTTGATTTTCATATCTCCGATCTACAGAAAAATTCTCAGGGTGCTTACCCTCAATACCTTCATAAAAAGCATTGATGATTGGTAAATCCTCTTCAAGGTTACCGCTGGGATATAATGCTTTTGGGCCTACGCCCGCTATCTTGTTTTTATAATCAAGATATCCAAATGTAATGGGAACTTTAGCCTTACAGGCTACCCAATAGAATCCCATTTTCCATTTTTCACGTCTTCTTCTGGTTCCTTCCGGTGCGATCGCTAATGCGATTTCTTTTTTTTGCTCAAATAGAGTTGCCATAGAATCTACCTGGCTCAATCTCTCCGATCCTGCCTTGGGCGAACGATCAACTCCTAAGCCTCCTAACGGTCGGATAACCAAACCGATTAACCCTCTTGTCCAATTGTCCTTGATGGCTACCTTCATCGGAATGCCCAGAAAGAGTGTAGCTAATTTGATATAGTAGGCATCCCAATTACTGGTATGTGGAGCCGCAATCATAACACATCTCATAGACTCTATCGGAAATGAACGATCGACTTTCCATCCTGAAAGCCAAAGTAGAAAACGAGCAAATTGTTTTGACATATGTGATACTTCTGATTGAAATATAAATTAGAATATATAATTTGAATTAGTTTTTGATCTGATGCTTTTAATATTGGTATGTACCCTGGTCATCAGAGATAACAAGTTCATTTTCTTCAGAAGACCCTACCCTTCCTATAATGCGCGCATCAACGTTAAATCCACCGGCGATATCAATCAAGTCATGAGCGATCTCCTGAGGACAGTATATTTCAAGACGATGTCCCATATTAAAGACTTCGTACATCTCCTTTCGACTTGTACCAGATTCTTCTTCGATGAGTCTGAAAAGAGGAGGAACAGGAAAAAGGTTGTCTTTAATAATCTTCTTTCCTTCGACAAACTTCAACACCTTCGTTTGAGCACCTCCTGTACAATGTATCATGCCATTGATCCGGGTGCTATATTTATCAAGGATTCTCTTGATGACAGGAATATACGTACGCGTAGGGGAAAGAATAAGCTTTCCTATTGTCGTTTCTTGCCCATCATCAAGAACAATTTTATCACCCAGTTTTTTAGAACCACAATAGATAAGATCTTCATCGATGTAGTCGTCATAAGTTTCAGGATAATTAATGGCATAATATTTTGTCAAAATATCGTGTCTGGCACTTGTTAGACCATTGCTTCCCATACCACCATTATATGCATCTTCATAACTTGCCTGTCCGAATGAGGCAAGACCCACAATGACATTTCCATCCTTGATATCATTGGTTATGACATCGCTGCGCTTCATTCTTCCAAAGGCTGTGATACCTACATCAATCGTGCGAACGATATCGCCAACATCAGCTGTCTCACCTCCTGCCAGGGTCAGAAAAATCTCATGTTCGGCCATCTTATCTATAAATACCTGGGATCCCTGGATCACCTCTCTGATCACCTCACCGGGCACCAAAGACTTATTCCTCCCAACTGTAGAAGAGATCACAATATTATCGATACATCCCGTACAAGCCATGTCATCAATATTCATCACAATGGCATCTTGAACGATTCCTGTCCAAACGGTTAAGTCGTTGGTTTCTTTCCAGTATAGATAAGCTAGACTCGTTTTGGTACCTGCAGTGTCGGCATGCATGATGTTACAATAATCTTCATCACCGGCTACCACGTCGGGCAGAATCTTACAAAAGGCTAAGGGATACAATCCTTTGTCCAAATGTTTGATGGCTTCATGAACTTCGCTTTTCGAAGCTGACACACCACGTTGACCATATCTCTTTAGATCCATTTTGCTATGCTTTAAGTTTTATCCTTGGATCGATCGCAGCATACATTATGTCAACGGCAATATTGATTAATATAAACAACGAACTGGTAAATAATAATGCCCCCAAAACTACGGGTATATCATAGTTTAACAAGGCATTGACCGTAACAAAACCTAATCCTTTGAAATTAAAAATAAATTCTACAAAAAAAGCCCCGGCTAAAAGTGAGGCAAACCACCCGCTTAACGCAGTAACAACAGGGTTCAGAGCATTGCGCAATACGTGGGATCGTACGACCTGGAGAGGAGTCAACCCTTTCGCTTTTGCCATCAATACATGTTTCTCGTCGATCACTTGCAGCATACTTGAACGCATCAGTTGTGCTACGATGGACACAGGTCTGATGCCTAAGGCAATAGCTGGGAGAAGCAGGTTTTTTAATACGACAATATCATCTCCCATATCATTCAATTCGAATAGACTGCCCTGAATATTAAGACCGGTTAGATCCCTCAGATAGTAACCAAATACAACTCCTAATACAATGGCCGTGACATAACTGGGTACAGAGTAGCCAAGGGTGCAGGTAAAAATAATCGTGTGATCAATCCAGGTACCTTTATAAAGGGCGGCGAAAATACCCAAAGAAATGCCCAAAAAGATTGCCAGACTAATGGCTAAAAGCGTCAAATAAAGAGTATTGGGAAAAGCACCCATAATGATCGCACTAACGGAACGACCGGATTGGTATGATTCTCTAAGAAAAGGCTTTTTGATACCTATCAATATGCTACCTATGCTAAGATAGCGTCCACTATAGCCTTCTTTCCAGACCTTATGACTACCGATGACAATAGGTGAAACATCAATTATATAATTGAGTACCTGATGATGATAAGGTTGATCTAACCCAAGCTGCTGTCGCTTTAATGCTACCGTCGCGTCATCCATTCGTTGTCCAAATGTGAGACGCGTCGGATCTACTGGAGACAGATAGACAATAGAAGATACGATCACCGTTACAAGGAGCAATACCAGCAATCCATAGCTCAACCGACTTATTAAATAAGACCACATCAAATCAAATAAAAAGGGTGTGATTAGAACGCAAGATAATTTTAATGATTTGTTTTGTGATCAAATCTGAACTTCATGTGTTGTTCTGACTTAGGCCGTACACATGCAGACACTTTTAATATTTTAATATGTACAAAAAAACAAGGATATCTTTCGATGACATACCTCAATTATCCGCCAGAGATAAAGCATATCAAAGAAAGGAACAAGTCCTGAGGCCTTTTTATGATCATGATGTAGACCTGGCTTCCTTTGAAGATGTTGTGAAGCGTAAAGCAAACCAAAAGTTAGACCGGACATTGGTAGTACACGAATTGAACATGCAGTATGATGGGGTTGATACTTCTGATGTCGTCAGAAAAAATATCGAAGCACTAAACTCTGATCAGGTCTATACAGTAATTACAGCCCATCAGCCTTCAATGCTAACGGGTCCACTTTATTTTATTTACAAGATTTGCAGTGCCATCTCATTGAGTCGAAAGATTAATGACCACTATAAAGATTTTAAAGTTATACCGGTATTCATGATGGGAGGGGAAGATCATGATTTTGAAGAGATAGCAACAGCCCACATATTTGGTCAGGATTATACATGGGAAACCGATCAGGTTGGACCTACCGGTAGAATGAGTCTTAATGGCATAGAAACTGTGTTGGGGCAAGTATATGAACGATTTGGCGAAAGCCCCTTTGCCAAGGATCTAAAGCAGATAATTGAATCAGCTATCTCCGGTGCTCACTCGTATGGTAACTTTATGTTCCGTCTCGTGAATGCCTTATTTAAGGATTTTGGTTTAGTCGTGTTGAATATGGACAAGCCTTCTTTTAAGAAGGTTTTGCTACCATATATAATAAGGGATATTAGAAATGAAGAGTCTTACAGTTGCGTTTTAGCGGATCAGAAAGCGCTTGATGAAGCAGGATTTAAAGATCAGGCCTATGCCAGGAAGGTCAATATTTTCTGGATAAATGGAGATAGACATCGCATTATGGATCTCGATGATGGAAATTATCAAATCGATGAAAAAATCTATAATAAAGAAGAATTAGTACAATTGTTGAATACTAATCCGGGTTCGATAAGCCCGAATGTCATACTTCGACCATTTTACCAGGAGCTAATTATGCCCAACCTTGCTTACATAGGTGGCGGAGGAGAGTTGGCTTATTGGTTGGAAAGAAAGTCATTGTTTGAACTATGGGGTGTACCCTATCCTATGCTCGTACGGAGGGATTCTGTTATGATTGTGGATGGGAGGTCTTCAAAGTGGCTCGAATCAATAGGAATGACGATTACAGACCTTTTTGATCGAGAAGAAAAGATTATTGGAAAGTATGCACTCGAACAAGCTCCCGTTGCCATAGATCTATCAAAAGAAAAATTGTCGATTCATGATGTGTTTAGCCAGGTTAAAGCGCTTGCGGCACAGATTGATCCCACTTTGCAAAAGACGGTTGTTTCTGAAGAAGTGAAGGCCAAAAAATCTTTGGACTATCTCGAAAACAAATTGTTGAAAGCAGAAAAGAGCAAGAATGAAGT
>JAJCYJ010000831.1 GCA_029262975.1 Saprospiraceae bacterium | reverse complement strand
GTTGAGCGAAAAAAGATTGATTTAGCAATGGATAAAATCGCTGAAGGTCAATATCATGTAGAAGAAAGGAGCATGTTGTTTCTCGAGTCTGACCCTGCCATCTTCAATGGTTTAAACTTTGCTTTAAATGATTTTACTGTTCATAAAAGAGATACTTCTTCTATGATCAGTATCCACACTTATATTAATGGTGATTATCTGAACTCTTATTGGGCAGATGGATTAATTGTGGCGACGCCTACAGGGTCAACTGGTTATTCACTCAGTTGTGGGGGACCTATAATATTTCCCAGTTCGGGCAATATGATTATTACACCTGTCGCTCCGCACAATCTCAATGTGAGACCTTTGGTTATATCTGACAGTTCAGTGATTTCCTTTAGTATCGAAGGAAGAGCTGCTAATTTTTTATGTACGCTCGATTCAAGAAGCGAAATTATTACGGCATCACATCAATTGGCAGTAAGAAAGTGTGACTTTAACACGCATCTTGTAATTTTAAGTGGACAATCATTTTTATATACCATACACGAAAAGCTATCTTGGGGAGCTGACAGACGCAACTAATCATGTTTTCGACAAAAGAACCGATTCTGCAGATTTTTGATCAGATCGAAAGAAATGATCATGTAGAACGCATTCTTTTTTATGAAGAAAACACAGAACTTATTTTTACTCTGGAAGAAAGGAAGCAACATTATTTTACCTTTCATTATATAAGATCTCTCTTCGAATTGGGTAAGTATGAGCATGTTATCTCTGAAATCGACCCGATTATTGAATATGTCTTTCTCTACAATGTTAACTTCCTGCCGACGAGGACATTTGAGGATTTATTGTTAAAAAAGGCGTATTCGTTATATCAACTTGTCAAATATGATGAGGCGATTGTCTTGGGAGAACAATTAGTGGGCATACACCCTGAAGATTTACGCTTTCAAGAATTCCTGGAAAAATCATACCGATCTCAACTCAATTTCAAATCGACTGGTATCAGATTGACTGCGCTTATTCTTATCTTTTTTTCTGCGATTGTGAGTGCTATACTGTGGCTGATCTATGCGCGAGGAGAAGATACTTCCCTGATTCAATCGTTTTTCGTGATAATAAGTCCTTGCATGCTGGCCTTAAGTATCCTGGGTGGCGCTCACTTTTATAACTATCTGAAAAGTATTCGGATGACAGCTGAGCTCGTTGCACAAAAAATTCGGAAGAGAGGTTGACAAATAAATATTCAATAATTAACGAATTTTTATGCACAATCCTCTTGCTTCTAAAAGTTCAATTGCGCGAGACGAATAGCACTATGGGTAAGATAAAAATATGTTTTCCACATTTTTTTGTGGTTACTACCATTTGCAAGTGGATAACCCGGAGAGTAATTTGATCCCTTGACACGACCATATATTTTTTTTAAATTAATATATTATTAGCTTCGCACCACATTCAATGGAGCTATTTTTCAGGCTCGTGTTTTTATCGTAATAAGGAGAGAATTAATAAATGGCAGAGGGGAAACCATTACAACCCGTTGAGGGGGGTAAAATGAGAAAAGTTAGCGGGGATTCAGACCTTAATTCATTGGTCTATGGAAGAGTTATGCCCCAGGCTCTTGAATTAGAAGAGGCAGTACTTGGTGCCATACTAGTGGATAGAGACGGACTTCCTTCTGTCATAGAAATACTTAGATCGGAAAGCTTTTATAAGGATATTCACAGCGACATTTATACTGTGATGCTTGAATTATTCGAAAAATCGCAACCGATAGATCTGCTCACCGTACATGAATCCTTAAAGAAGGCAAAAAAGCTTGAGTTAATTGGGGGGATTAATTACTTGCTTGAATTGACTAATAAAGTAGCTTCTGCGGCAAATGTAGAATACCATGCACGCATTATCGCTCAAAAATTTATACAAAGAGAATTAATCCGGGTTTCTACAACTACGATTAAGGATTCTTATTCCGATGAAAAGGATGTCTTCGAATTGTTGGATGAAGCTGAGCAAAATCTTTATGAGATTACTGATACCAACTTAAATACCGGGTATGAAAAGCTGAGTGCACTTGCTATTAAGACAAGAAGAGAAATAGAAGCGATCAGTCAAAAGGAAGAAGCGATTACCGGAGTAACGACCGGGTTTAAGGAGCTTGATAAATTGACTTCAGGATGGCAGAAATCTGACTTGATAATCATTGCTGCGCGTCCTGGTATGGGAAAAACAGCATTTACACTTTCTCTTGCGCGAAACGCTGCCATGGCGGGAAAAGGAGTGGCCATATTTTCACTGGAAATGGCGAATACTCAATTGGTGCAAAGGTTAATTGCCATGGATGCCGAGATAGATAGCCATAAGCTGAGAAATGGACAATTGGACCAGACGGAGTGGCTCCGACTGAATCAAACTGTCGATAATATGGCTGAGAGTCCAATCTTCATAGACGATACCCCGGCTATTAATATATTTGAATTGCGTGCAAAGTGTCGCCGATTAAAACAAAACCATAATATTGAGTTAATCGTAATTGACTACTTACAATTGATGACGGGTTCACCCAATCAGAAAAAAGGTAACCGAGAACAAGAGATTAGTTCCATATCCCGGGCGCTCAAAGGACTTGCTAAAGAACTCAGTGTGCCAGTTATTGCATTATCACAGCTGAGTCGGGCAGTAGAGACACGGGGTGGCAGCAAACGGCCTGTTCTATCGGATCTTAGAGAATCCGGTGCCATCGAACAGGATGCTGATATAGTTTCATTTATTTATCGACCTGGATACTATGAAATGGATGAAGATTTTGACAAACCAAGGGATCTTGCAGAAATAATAATAGCGAAACACCGTAATGGTAGTCTTGATACGGTTGAATTGAGGTTTGTACCACAATTTGTACGATTTGAAGAAGGTAATTTTAATCAATTCAGTCAGGCAGGAACAGGGGATTTTAGAGATCCTATGACAACGACAATGATAACCAGGAAATCAAGAATGAACACGGATGAGGAAACACCATTTTAATCACTCGTGATATGAGGTTAAATAAATACATAGCACACAGTGGCATCTGTTCCCGGAGGAAAGCTGCCGAGCTTGTAAAGGGAGGCCTCATTAAAGTTAATGGGAAGGTAGAACCAAATCCGGCTTATGAAGTCCAAAAAACCGACGTGGTTATCTATAAAGGCAAGAAAATCTTTCCAGAAAAAAAACTGGTCTATATCCTCATGAATAAACCTAAGAATGTAGTAACCACTACTTCTGACGAAAAGGCAAGAAAGACTGTGTTGGATATTGTAGCGAACAAAGTCTCTGAACGTATATATCCAGTAGGCCGACTTGATCGACATACGACAGGACTTCTGTTACTCACTAATGACGGAGATCTTGCGAAAAAATTAACTCATCCAAGTCATGGAGTTAAAAAGCGATATCATGTCATCCTGAATAAAGAAGTGAGCGAAAAGCATTTAAAAGCGATTAAGAAAGGACTAAAACTTGATGATGGTCCGGCGCTAGTAGATGACATAGACTGGATTATCGGTTCTGATAACAATGAAATAGGAATTGAAATCCATATGGGTAAAAACCGGATCGTCAGACGCATTTTCGAATCCCTCGGTTACACAGTAGAAAAACTGGATAGAGTCTATTATGGCGGCCTGACAAAAAAAGACCTTCCGCGTGGATGGTTCAGACCGCTCAAGGCTAAAGAAATAATTATGCTCAAGCATTTTTCATAAGTGCTCTTCTATATTCAACCTTGATCATTAGAATAGGGGCGTGTTATAAGTATTTCCAATATAGATCCCACTCGTATCTGACCAGGAACACAGAAAATCACTAACAAAATGCGACCAAAGACATTGGGGATAAAACCACCCTGTCAAGAGTGTGTGAGGCCTAATTCAGAAATGGATTACTAACTTTCTCGACGCCAATGGTTGTAGATGGACCATGTCCGGGATGAACTATTGTATTGTCCGGCAGTGGCAACAATTTAGACATAATGCTACCGATTAAAGTATTGTGATCTCCACCGGGTAAATCGGTTCGCCCAATACTGCCCTGGAATAATACATCGCCACCGATGACTTCATCCTGTTCTTTTAAATGCAAACATATGCTCCCTGGCGAATGTCCCGGAGTAAGTAATATATCGATCGTGTGACTTTCAAAAATGACTGGTTCTCCCTCTTCCAGAAAAAGTGTAATTTTTGGCGATCCTTTATATGGGATACCATACATCATACCCACTTGTTTACCCATTGCGAGGACAGATACTTCCAGTCTATGGGATTCTAAAGGGAGATTATAAGTATCAGCTATGAACTGATTGCCGAGAATATGATCAATATGACAATGCGTATTAATTAGCCTTTTTGGAACTAGTTTATTATCCTGAATAAATGAGCGCAATTCCGATTCTTCATCTGAATTACTACAACCAGGATCAACAATAATACACGCCTTCGACTGTTCATCAATGAGAATATATGTGTTCTCCTGAAAGGCATTAAAAGTAAATTTCTTGATGTTCAACATAGCGTAAATTTAGGGGTGATATATTTCCAATGTTTGAATATTGACTGCGGACATACCTGCAGCGAGTGCAGCTTGAATACCCATCTGCCCGTCTTCATAGACAAAACACTTTTCTGGCGAGATGCCAATTCCTTCGCCACATTTTAAAAAGGTCTCAGGATAGGGTTTGTGTTTTTCGACATCATCGGCAGTGACCATAATTTGAAACCATTCAGCGATCCCCAGATCTTCTAATGCCATATCAGCATTCTTTTTTATACTCCCCGTGCCAATAGCCATGGGCAACGATTGTTGGTATATTTTGGCGATATTCAAGACACTGGGAATGGGTTTAATTTTACCATTTTTTGTTTTCAAGGATGTATACACCTTGTTTTTTCTGAGTCTGAATTCCACTGGATCAATCTGCCAGTCAAACAATTCACTTAACTGTTCGATCACTTGAATAGTCGGTGTGCCTGCACGATCATTAATCATTTGATCAGTAATCTCAACATTGTAAATATTACCTGTAAGACGCCAGGCTTCCAGATGGATGGGCATCGTATCAGCAAGTGTACCATCCAGATCAAAAATTAAACCTTCGATATGTGGTGCTGGAATTAGGGGGTGTGTTGACTTCATAGTTTTTATAAAAGACGTGCAAAGATATATTCTTGAGGGAAATGGGGGAGGGGTTTTGTTTTTAGTTGAAAGTTGAAAGTTGAAAGTTGAAAGTTGAAAGTTGAAAGTTGAAAGTTGCGAGTTGCTGGTTGCTGAGCAGGATTATTTGACAGCGGGTTTTACACCCGATGAAGTGAAGAATGAGCGTGCAATGGGTACAAGACCCACTGTCAAGTGTGGGTGTGTGTTCGTGAGAAGAAATAAAAGGGTGGATTCCCTTGAGGGAAAAGAAGGGCGGGGCGGGGATCAAATACGAGATAAGTGTGAAGCATTTGTGAAAAAGAGGTGACAGCATCGACCATCACCTCATTATCTATTACTTGCGGAAATTGACTTTAATTTTCCTCAGGTACAGTAGCGGGCTTTCCAATCTTCATGAATTCGTTTACTATGATTTCTGTGATATAGTGCTTCTTGCCATCTACATCTTCATAATTACGATAAGAAATTTTACCCTGGACAAGAATCTGGTCTCCTTTTTTAGCCAGGTTGTTCATAAGCTCTGCCAACTTGCCCCATGCGACAAGGTTGTGCCATTGGGTTTCTTTGACCAATTCACCATCACGATTCTTGTAATATTGATTGGTGGCCAACGATGCTTTAGAGCATTTTTTAGCACTGTCAAAAGTTTTGAATTCCATGTCACTGCCTAGGTTTCCAATTAGTGTTACCTGGTTTTTTATATTATTCATTGTGAAAATTTTTTATCACGCCAAGGACGTGATGAGTGTGAAAAAATTTTATTCGATCAGCAAAAGAAAATATTCAGATCCACTGATCAAATCGACAATGCAAAGTTGAGGTCGACAAGAGCCTGTAGTCGTTTATTAAACGATTAATGCCGTTTGTAATCGTTTGTAGCCGTTTGTAATCGGCTACAGGCCCGCATTTATTGAGAATTTGGAAAATTGGTTAGCAAAAATTTATAAAGAGAGAAATTGGAATACGAAATGAAAATGCGCTAATTCTCCATTTTTAATCAATGATAGAACCTAATTATAAAGAGAATTCAAGCACATATAATCAAAGTAAACTCGTCTATTACAGAAACACTCCATTTAAAGAAAATATCATCTCGGTCCTCTCAAACGACACATAAATATGCATGATCGACCACTTCCGTCCAAACACAATAAAGTAGAATTATCATATCTGATTACCCATAAATAAAAGAGACCAAAGATATATTTGACTTCTTTCTTTACTATCTTAAAAACTATCAATTTTTATGCATTCCAACCTTTAACAGGACCTTTATTCTCTTGTAAAAGAGGCCTCAGAAAAAGAGGAAAAAGTAGAATAAACCGTGACGAATTATGACCTAATAACCTGCGATGACAACAATGGGCACTCAGAATGAGACTCTTGAGGCGTCTTGAAATTTTATTTTAGATGATTATAATAACAGACAAAACTCAAAGACCCCACATCCCTTTTTCAGGATCTGTTTTAATGTCTTTGTTGAAAGGGACCATTAACTGATATCCGATGTTTTCGTCTTTAGCATCATCCAGGACATCCAACCCATATTTTATTTGTTTTGGATCCTGGTATACAAGGGTGCCAAAGATGCGATCCCAGAAAGAGAAGATATTTCCAAAATTCGTATCCGTCCATGGACGTTCGAAATGATGATGAAACTTATGCATATCCGGCGTTACGAAGACATAACTCAAGACCCTATCCAGACTCTTTGGAAGACTAATATTGGCATGTGTAAAATAGGCAAAGAAAATCGTCAAGATTCGATAGAATAAATAATAAGCCAGGGGTATTCCGGAAACAAGAATAGCAGCCAACGCAAATACTTCACGTAGCACATAATCGCCAGGATGATGTCTTGTTCCTGTCGTAGCATCTACATGTGTATCGCTATGATGAATCATATGAAGACGCCACATCCATGGTACCGTATGCAATAGATAATGTACGCTGTATTGAGCGACCAAATCAAGAATCATAACGGCTATAACTAGCTCGAGCCATATCGGAAGATCGATTAAATAGAGCAATCCAAATTGACTGGATGACGCCCAGGCAAAAATACTAACAGTGGCTAAGCCGAACAGAAGATTTATCGTGAGATCAGAAGCCAGGAAGACCATATTGACGCCGACGTGTTTTACTTTTTTATAACCGAAATTAAAAAGAGGTCTGATCGCTTCAATGATCCAGTTGAAGGACAAGCAGCTAAAGACCCACAGAAGTCTTTGCCATGAAGGCATTTGTTCGAAGAAATCAAGAAAAGCTTCCATATACAATTGTGATTCTTATGATCTAAAGTAATTTTAAATTCCTTATTCAAGGTTAGAAGAACGAACCTACATAATATAATCATTGAATTCAAAAAAGTAATTGATACAGTTCTTCACTATTATAAATTGACGAATTTATCATTAATTTGGACTTTTTTTATTTCATTATTTCTTTAAAAGTATAATATGTCAACCAAAGTAGAAAAGGCAACTTTTGAGCCGCTCCTTAATACTAAAGTGAAAGTTACTTTTGATTCCCAAAACGAATACGAAGTAGAACTGATTAAGATTATTGATGGGACATACATTGAATACCTGGATTTACACCCGTTCACGCTCGTCTTTAAGGGGCCCCCTAATGAAAAAATCTTTGAGCAGGGACGTTATAAGATAAGTTCTGATAAGCTTGAAGACGTGGAACTTTTTTTAATTCCAAGGATGCCTAATGAACATGGGATATACTACGAATGTATCATAAGTTAAAATTTTTAGGAAAGGCAAAACGAAACAGGTATTTTTACCTGTTCGCAACATTGATTTAGTAGTTTCATAAAGTCTTTAATAAAATCTTCGTTATATTGGTCTAAGTAACATTGAAGAGGGCTGCAATCAATCAAAAGTCATCTTTTAGATACACTCCCCCTTTCAAAGCTTGAACATTAATTTATTCTTGGAAAAAAAGAAAAGATATAGTATTTCCTACAGGAAAGCTCTAGAAGCTGATCGCGCATTTTTACTCAGCTTGTATATCTCGACAAGAGATGATTTGACGCGTTCATTGACTTATTTGCCAGAACAGGAATTGAGGTCTTTGATAGAAACGCAATATACTTTTCAGGACAGACATTATAAATCATATTACCCCAAAGCCGAATGTTTTGTAATTCAGATATTAGGCAAAGACATTGGGAGATTGTATATAGACAACAGTTCAGGACACTTATGGATAATTGATATTACAATAGATGAAGCATATCGTCATAAAGGAATAGGGCGAAATGTCATGGAGGAAATGATTAGTAAGGCAAGAAAAAACAAGAAAGAGGTAAAATTGCATGTAGCTAAGAATAATTCGGCCATTCATTTATATAAACAATTAGGATTTGTGACTGATGGTGAAAGAGATCTATATTATTCGATGACCAGAAGAATTGAAAAAATTGAGACTGAGTATCAATCTAAAGAGTGTTTGATTTCTCAGTAAATATAATTAGTTAACAATCAAAAATTTAACTTATGTCAGATCCCTTTCTAGGACAGATTATTCCCTTTGCGGGAAATTTTGCCATCCGCGGATGGGCACAATGTAATGGGCAGCTATTATCAGTTTCTCAGAATACGGCCCTTTTTTCTATACTTGGTACTACGTATGGAGGTGATGGAAGGACAACCTTTGGACTACCGGATTTAAGAGGCAGATTACCGATGCATGATGGTAGAGGCCCAGGTTTATCTGATAGACGATTAGGTCAAAAAGGTGGCACAGAAACGGTCATATTAAATACGACTCAAATTCCAAGCCACAACCATTTAGGCGCTTTAAAGGCTGAATCGGATACTGCTTCTTCTGCAAATCCAAATGGCAGAATGTTTGCCACACCAGCTCAACCCATTTATGCCGATGTCGATACTACTAATATCGATCGAACCTTTGCAGCTCAGACAGTAGAAATAGGAAATACAGGAGGCAATGGGAGTCATAACAATGAGCAACCTTATCTGGCGCTTAATTATCAGATTGCTTTAGTAGGGGTCTATCCATCTAGAAATTAATTTGATTGCCGATTTAATATATCAACTAAAACGCAATGGAAAATTGAATATCAATGTGCTGCAAAAGTGCAACACACCATGATGAAAATTATTCTTATTCAAAAACAGGATTTAGTAGAAAGATCAAAATCCTGAATTAAATTATTAACCAAAATTTTTAAATTATGTCAACTCCTTATATTGGACAAATAATCCCATTTGGCGGAAATTTCGCCATCCGAAGTTGGGCAAAATGTGATGGTCAATTATTAGCTATTAGTTCTAATGAAGCTCTTTTTTCAATCTTAGGGACTACTTATGGTGGTGATGGAAGAACAACCTTTGGGTTGCCGGATTTGCGCGGCAGAGTACCGATGCATGTAGGTAACGGCCCCGGATTAACTCCTAGAACATTAGGACAAAAGGGTGGCACAGAGACGGTCACATTAAATACTACT